>CALCNZ010000127.1 GCA_937897625.1 uncultured Flavobacteriales bacterium | reverse complement strand
CGAGTAAGCAAACTGAATCGCGCATTTTCGGAACGGTCTACTTCCGAAATAAATTGAATGGCATCGTAGTCGGCGTTTCCGCGATTGTTTTCAATGTGTTTGTACAGCTTTTCAAGTAGGACAATGTTGCGCGTTTCAATGTCATATTGAATGTAGCCTTTATTCGTCAAGTCAATTAAGATGGGAATCCATTGTTCAACGCCGGTTCGGGCTTGTCGAGCAAATTCAATGGCGTTGAAGGAATCGGACTGAAGGGCTTTTCCTGTTCGATATAAAATATAAACCGGATGATCGTTTGAAATTCCGGCTAAGGTTGAAAAACGTTTTTCCTTGAAATAATCTACCGACTCGAAATCGGCATTTCCGCCAGGCACCGATCCGAACGTTCCGAAATTCATGTATGGCGCATCAATGTTCCATTGAACCGTTTCAAAGTACATTTCAACTTCGTGGTAAGTGTTCTCAAACGGTGACGGAGAGATGCCGTTTTCAGTTCGCTTGAGTTCGAGATTTCTCGTTTTCTTGGTGAACATGAAAAATAAATCTGGATGAAAAATACTGTCGGAATCCAACCGCATTTTAATTGAGGTGTTGCTGCTCTGAATGCGGTCGGGACGAATTTCAAACAACAGGCTTTGTGCAATGACAAAGGCTTTTTTCTCGCGGTAAAAAATTAAGCTAGCCGGATTTTCTTGAGTTCCCGTGCCCTCTAACTTTTTTCCAGACATGGTGAACCCACCTTGGTAGTCGACGTTCGGGACAATGTTTTTAATCTCTAACCGCTGATAAGAAGATTCAAACAAAGGGTAGGTGGCTGTTTCTTCCGTCTTGTTTCCAATAATTTTTTCTGTCAATTTTCCTGAAAGAGGCTTATCGAAAAATTCATTGTAAAACATAACACTGTCTATAACATATCGCGACTCTTTGATGCGAATGTTATAGTGATTGAAGGAGGCATAGGTTTTCTCGGGATCGTAGCCTGCACGCTGCCAGGTTACGCGTCCTTCATTCCCATAAAATTTTTCAAGTGTGGGGAAATAATTTCCCGTGGTTTTGTAAATCACGGAGCTGTCACCACGGCTGTAACATTTCAAATTCATTTCATCAAAGGAAATGTGCGGCATAGAGTCAAATACGAATCGGTAAGAAGAGTTGTTCGTCTTCCATTGCAACGATTCATTTTTGTAAAATGTTAAATCACGAAAAAGGCCAAGGCTACTTTCAACGAACTCGGCGCCATATTTTTTTATCTTCTTGTCTGAATAAATGCGAACCACCATGTCGTTCCATTCCTTCAATTCAGCTTCGCTTTTACCCGAATTCGGAAAGTTCATGAATGCTTGAATGTAATTGTCGTAGTCTGGAAAAATTTTCGACTTCGTATCAATGAACAACGTCAGCGTTTCACGGAATTGCTGCTTCTGTCCGACAGTGAAATCATTTCCTTCCAACCACATCTTGGCCAGTTTCTTTTCAATCTGATCTTTCCCATAGTCCTTCCGTTGATCTTCGAAAATTTTGGTGAGGTAACTCATCATTTTCTCATCATCTTCAGGCAATTTCTCACCCTTCTGAGCAGAAACTACAAGGCTTATAAAAAGTGTAAAAAACAGGAAAGTAAATTTCTTCATTGTCGCGGTTCTAGTGTCATTACAAGGTTAACGCATTTTTTCATCGATTCATTTTCTGAACGGTTCGAAAAAGGCGCATATTTTCAACAAATGCCCTCCTGATTATCGTGCCATTTTCATAGCAGACTTCGTACCTTTGCACCCTAATCACTTTTGCAATGAACAAAGAGGTATTTATCGTTTCAGCCGTGCGCACCCCAATGGGAAGTTTCGGCGGATCATTAGCTAGCGTTTCAGCTACACAATTGGGTGCTACAGCAATTAAAGGAGCACTTAACAAAATTAACTTGAATCCAGAGGAGGTTCAAGAAGTAATCATGGGTTCGGTTCTTCAGGCCAACCTGGGTCAAGCACCTGCACGTCAGGCTGCAAAATTCGCCGGACTTTCAGACAACGTGCAATGCACCACTGTGAATAAAGTATGTGCTTCAGGAATGAAGGCCATCATGATGGCTGCGCAAAGCATTCAATGCGGAGATGCAGATGTTGTAGTTGCAGGTGGAATGGAAAACATGAGTCGTGTGCCATTTTATTCAGAGAACTTGCGTTGGGGAAATAAATACGGAAATGTGACCATGACCGATGGTTTGGCGAAAGACGGACTTACCGACGTGTACCACAATTACCCTATGGGAAATGCTGCTGATCTTTGCGCAAAAGAGTGCAACATCACGCGCGAAGCGCAAGACGAATTTGCGATTGAATCTTATAAGCGTTCAGCTGCAGCTTGGGCTGCTGGAAATTTCGCAAATGAAATTGTTCCTGTTGAAGTGGTTGGAAGAAAAGGCGATGTGGTTCTTTTCGCAGAAGATGAGGAATACAAGAACGTGAGCTTCGATAAAATCCCAGGATTGCGTCCTGCATTTTCGAAAGAAGGTACCGTAACCGCTGCGAACGCTTCAACCATGAACGACGGCGCTGCAGCATTGATCTTAATGAGCAGAGAGAAAATGGAAGCTTTGGGATTAACGCCTTTAGCGAAAATTACAGGATACGCAGATGCAGAGCAAGCGCCCGAGTGGTTCACCACAACGCCTTCTTTGGCTTTACCAAAAGCAGCTGCAAAAGCAGGTATTAAGGTGGAAGATTTAGAATTGGTTGAATTGAACGAAGCGTTCAGTGTAGTTGGAATTGTGAATGCACAAAAAATGAATTTAGATCCAGCCAAGGTGAACGTAAACGGCGGAGCGGTTTCTCTTGGACATCCGCTTGGATGTAGCGGAGCACGCATTGTTGTAACGCTGGTTCACGCATTGAAAAATCGCAATCAGAAATTAGGCGGTGCTGGTATTTGCAACGGCGGCGGCGGCGCAAGCGCTGTGGTTGTTGAAGCGGTATAATTGAAATAAATGAAATTCGTATTTCCAAAGCAAATCACACCGCGCTGGCTTATCTTCTCGATAGACCTTGCGCTGTGTGCTTTTGCTTTCATTGCGGCTTATCTCATTCGCTTCGAATTTGCGATTCCGAAAAATGAACTGGATCTATTGCTGTTCTTCGCACCGATATATTTCGTGGTGAGAGCAGTTTTATTTTACGTTGGAAAATCGTATTCAGGAATTATTCGTTTTACAAGTACCCAAGACGCTATTCGCTTGGGTTTTGTTTTGTTGCAAGGAAGCATTGCTTTCTTAATTTTAAATTTTATTCGGAAGGGAATCAACGGGGCGTATCTCGTTCCTCTTTCCATTATAATTCTTGAATTTCTCGTGAGCGCCGCGCTGCTCGTCTTCTTCCGACTCTCCATAAAATTCCTTTATATGGAATTGAAATCTCCGAAGGGAAGTAAAACGAAGGTGGTGGTTTTTGGCGCAGGGGAAGGGGGATTGTTGTTGAAAAGAACGCTCGATCGCGATAGGAATTCGCCGTTAGAGGTAATGGCATTCTTCGATGATAATCAGCAAAAGGTTGGAAAGAAATTGGAAGGTGTTGAGATATTAAGTTCGAAGAAACTCGACGATTTCTTGGCGTCGAACGCGATTGAAGAATTGATTATTTCTATTCCTGAAATTGCGAATTCGCGCAAGAGACAATTGGTTGATTTGGCATTGAAATACAAAATCACGTTGAAGCACCTTCCGCATGCGAACAATTGGATAAACGGAGAACTCAGCGCCAAGCAATTGCGTGAAGTGAAATTTGAAGACCTACTCGGAAGAGACGTGATTCAAATGAGTTCGAACGAAGTGAAGGAAATTATTCAGAATAAAGTTGTATTGGTTACCGGCGCAGCGGGCAGCATTGGTAGCGAATTGGTTCGTCAATGTTTGTTGTTGAATCCGGCAAAAGTCATTGCCTGCGACGTTGCTGAAACGCCCATGTTTTTATTGGGAAATGAATTGTCGAAATTCATTGATGAAGGAAAGTTGGAAATGGTCATTGGCGACGTGCGCAACGAATTGCGCATGCGACGCATGTTCGAAGCCTTCCAACCGAAAATAGTTTTTCACGCTGCTGCTTACAAACATGTTCCGTTGATGGAAGACAATCCGGCTGAAGCGGTAGCGACAAATGTTTTTGGATCGGCGAACGTTTTAGAAATAGCCGCAGAATTCGGAGCGGAACGTTTCGTTATGGTAAGTACCGATAAGGCTGTCAATCCAACCAACGTGATGGGTGCAAGCAAACGCATTGCTGAAATGGTGGTTCAATCGAAAGAAACATCGCTCATCTGCGTAACCACGCGTTTCGGAAATGTCTTGGGAAGTAACGGTTCTGTGATTCCTGTTTTCAGAAAGCAAATTGAAGAAGGTGGTCCAGTCACTGTTACGCACAGAGACATCACACGTTTCTTCATGACCATTCCAGAAGCGGTTCAGTTGGTTTTGGAAGCTGGAGCAATGGGAAAAGGCAACGACATCTTCGCCTTCGATATGGGGCAACAGGTGCGTATTTCTGATTTAGCGGAGCAGATGATTCGCTTAAGCGGATTAGAGCCCGGACAAGACATAGAGATTCATTATACTGGACTTCGTCCAGGTGAAAAGTTGTACGAAGAAGTTTTGGCCACTGAGGAAAATACGGTTCCTACGCATCACGAAAAAATTCTTTCAGCGAAAGTGCGTGAAGTAGAGTCTTCGGAATTGTCTGAGAAGTTATCTCGTTTGGAAGAGCAAATGAATCTTCAAAACAACAAGGAGATGGTTCGTGTTATGAAAGAGATTGTTCCTGAATTCAAGAGCAACAATTCTGAGTTTTCATTGCTCGACAATTAATTCTTCATGGCGAGTTACCGCACCATTTCGAAAGAAGCAGAATCGCTTTACAAGGTCAGCGGAAGCAAGCACATTGGAAGAACCTTTCGTGTTCATTCTGAGAAACAAGCGAAGCAAATCATTCAGAATTTGTGGGAGGAACATCCGCAGGCCACGCACATTTGTTTCGCGTATCAATTGTCTATTCATGAAAAGTTGGAGCGAAGTTCCGACGATGGAGAGCCCGGTGGTACTGCAGGAAAACCGATACTTAATCAAATTAAATCAGCGAAACTCACAGAAGTTTTAGTCGCTGTGATTCGCTATTACGGTGGAACGAAATTGGGAGTGTCTGGATTAATAGATGCCTACAAAAACGCTGCGAAGTTAGCACTCGATGAAAGTGGAGTAGAGGAATGTGAAGTTGAAGTTCAATATGTTTTGGAAGTAAGTCATGAAGAAACTCCCGCACTCATGAATGCGTTGAACAGGCTTTCATTCCGAAAAATAAACACAACGGTTGAAATGGATTTCAAGATTGAAATTTCCATTAAAGAAGAAATGGAAGCACAACTTTTAAGCGTTCTGAAAGATCTGCGATTGAATACATTGAAAGTAGAAAGTCTTGCGAAGCACCTTTCGTAGAACCTTCCCTTGGACCTTTCGCAGAATCTTTCATAGAACCTTCCATCGGACCTTTCGTAGAACCTTCCCTTGGACCTTCCGCAGGAACTACGGAGTATTTGGTAAACTCTCCTTAAAAAGCCATTGCTTATCGAACGGCACTATGTGCACACCGCTGAAATAAAAGTGAAGAATGTCCTCTGCCGATTTTCCCTTGCGCGCCATGTTCATGGCACCTTCTTGACAAAGTCCAACACCGTGTCCGAAGCCTCTTCCGTGTAGGACAATTTCATTGTCGAGTTCTTCAATGTGGAAATACGCCGACTTTAATTTCAAATCGGTCCGCATGTCTTTGGTTGGAAGTGAAGTGTTATTTTGAATGTAGTAGTAAGGTCTCTTATTCGCGCTGCAATTCATGCTTCCTGCGATACAAGCTGCTGTATCGCTGACGGAAATATTCTTTGTTGCCAAATAGTTTTTCCATTCATTTGCGGTCATGCGTTTTTCCCAAGAGCTGTTTGGCATGCCCATACAATAAGGGTCTTTCTTTCCAACGCAATAAGAGAGGTTTGCTTTCCATACATCTTGCGCACTGCAGGTTTGTCCGCCGCAGTTGCTATGGAAAAATGCTGTGATTAATTGGGCAGTGCTATCGACAATCACCAAATTTTCTGTGGCCTTTACAGCGGTAAAAATATCGATGTCTTTTTTTGAAATGCCATGGTAAACTTGGCAATGCGTTCCATCGCAGACATCATATCCAATGTGTCTTTCATGATTGCGAAGGGCGTACGTTCTGCTCAGAATTGCTTGCACTTTGTAATACTCTAGAGGCTTGTTCGCTCCGCCTTCGGCATCAACAACTCCTGCCACATATTCTTCCAACGGAATTGAATTAATGACTTGTAATTTTTTATCTACGGGTAGAAGAGAGAATGCACCTTCGTATTTGAAGACAAACGATTTTGAGTTTTGCATGAGAGCGAAAAGCGCTTCGTTTTTCAATGAAAAAAAACTGGCTTTCGAAGTTTGAATAGTTCTGTAAGGATCAGTCTTGACTTGAATGTTTTTTCCATTCAACATAAACACAACGGTATGCTCACTCGGAATGTGAATATCTATCGTGTCGCATTGTATATGGAAACTATCCGTGCACTGCACATAGAGGTAGGTCCAACTTTTTTGTGAAAGCAGCTCTAAGCGAACGATGCTTTGAGCTAGGCTAAGTTTTGAGCAAAGTATTAAAATTAAAATCACCACCAATCTCCTCATTGAACGAATGTAACATCATAAAGCGAGCGGAAATAGGAGGGATGACTAAGTTTTTCACACTTTTGAGAGGGAAAACGAGTGGGTGCAATAATTACCGGAAACGGATGTAGTGGTGATGAAGCATAAAGTTGTAATTATCTCAAATTATAAAGATCAGTTAAATTTGAAATTGTATATTTACAATATGTCAGGGCATATGTTGAGTGAGAGATTCATTGAAAAATCTGGCTCTTGTGATGTCCCAGAAATAGATTGTGCAGAGGTTAGCTTTCGTCATTACGTTTGTCTTACACATTTTAATATCATGACTAGAATTCTCTGTCTTATTTTAATGGTGTTCAATTCTTTCTTGTCTTTGGCACAGTCTTCTTCGCACAAGTGGAACTTTTATGCAGGTTTTTACGTTGGAAAGGCGAACGTTTCGAAGGGCATTCATACTGCCCATTACCTCGTTTCCCCGAATCCATTTGTTGGAATAGATTACTGTAAGACCAATGCGAGATCAATCAGAAGTACTGTTGGCTTGGGGTTTTCGAAATATGCTTCTTTTAGAAGGGAAGGGCAGAATGTCACGTCTTATGCTCGGATTTATTTAAAATCTTATTTGACAGATTTTCATTTTCATTGGGAGTTCCCTTCAAAAAGAAAAAAGTATTATTATTTATTGGGGACATCACTGCACGTTCCTTTGGCGAATCATGCGAAAGGGGTTTTTTATTCTGGACCTTATTACGAGTTTAGAAGTTTATGGATGGCACGAGATTTTCTTCCTGCGATGCTTCGCCTAGATTTCGGTGTAACCTGGAATCACAAGCTCCTAGAGGGGCAAGCGAGAACTCGAGCGATTCAATTCTCAGTTATGCGTTTCCCTAAATTAAAAGATTATCTAACGGATAAAACCGGTAATGTCGTGATGTGCTCTTATTCTTGCGATATTCCTTTTTCGAATTTCCGTTCTTTATTTCATCGCAAGGATTAAGATTGTCTTTTCAAAATAAGTTTGGCCGTTAACTCCGAAGCTCCGCCGTTTCCAAGAGATGCTTTCAATTCAGCGTATGATGCTAAAACGGCGTCGCGCTTTGTTCCACCGACTAGAACTGCGCGCAGTTCTTCTTCCGCTTGCGCAACATTCCATTCGTCTTGAATGAGCTCGCGAACCGCTTCGCGATTCAATAATAAATTCACTAAGGAAATGAATTTGATTTTCACCAAGCGTTTCGCAATGGCGAAAGAAATAGCATTCGCTTTGTAGCACACCACCTGAGGAGTATTCAGCAATGCCGTTTCCAGCGTGGCCGTTCCGCTCGTTACCAAAGCAGCTTCGCTGGCTTCCAACAAATCGTAAGTCACGTTATAGAACAAACTCACTTTGTGTTTTCCAATAATCTCTTTGTAAATATTTTCCGGAAGGGAGGGGGCGCCTGCAATGATAAACTGATGCTCGGGGAATTTGTATTTCATTTCCAACATGACATTCAACATGCGCGTGACTTCTTGCTGGCGGCTTCCAGGAAGCAAAGCAATAATCGGACGCTCATCTAAGAAGTAGCGTTTGCGAAATTCTTCTGGAGAAACGCGCTTGCGTTTGTTCACTTCGTCGAGCAACGGATGTCCAACAAATTGAACGTCCATGCCTTTTCGTGCGTAAAAATCTTTTTCAAATGGAAGAACTGCGTAGAGTTCTGTAACGTCGCGTTTAATTTTAGTAACGCGATTTTCCTTCCATGCCCAAATTTGCGGAGCAATGTAATAGTACACCGGAATGCCTTGTTCCTTCGCCCATGCCGCTATGCGCAGGTTGAAACCCGGATAATCGATAAGAATGATTGCATCAGGTTTTTCATTCAGAATTTCATCTTTGCAACGCTGAATGTTTTTGAAAATGGTGCGAATGTTTTTCACCACTTCCCAAAACCCCATGAAGGCCAAGTCTTTGAAGTGAGTGGAAATCTTCACGCCTTCTTTTTGCATCAAGTCGCCGCCCCAACCGATGAGTTGAAGCGTTGGATCTTCCTTCAACAGAGCCAAGGCTAAATTGCTAGCATGCAAATCGCCAGAAGCTTCACCTGCGATGAAAAAGAATTTCTTTCCTGGTTGCATCAGTATAAATAAATAGCAACAGGCACACTAACGATGACTACAGCAAGAAGTCCTTTACAGAAATTGTAATACTCACGACGAATCATGACAAAGAACAAAATCACGTCGAATAAAATGCTCACAGTTACAAGTTTGTCGTGAAAAATATCGCTGCCTTGCACCAAGGTTTCAATGAATCTTTTAAAGGTTTGTCCGTTGGCCTGAGCTATTAAAAATCCGAAAACAACGAAACCAACTCCAGCGCCGAGAATTCCCGCTATTAGACCATATACGAACGTGTCGAACTTTCCTTTTTTTACTGTGGCCATTGTTGCAAGTGTTTTAAGGTGTGATAGGCGGTTAAGTCGTATTGAACAGGCACAGCAGAAACATACATGTTTGCCAGCGCATATTCATCGGTGTCTTCGCCTTTGTCGTGATTGTGGAAAGTTCCAGTTAACCAGAAATAGTCTCTTCCACCTGGATCTTTTCTATGCTCGAACCAGTCGTCCCAAAAAGCTTCGGCTTGACGGGCGAAACGAATGCCTTTAATTTCTTCAATGCTTCCTTTCGGAATATTCACGTTCAAACAGAAATTTTCAGGAAGCTTATCGTCGTTTAAAACATTACGAACAATAATTTCAGCGTAATGCATAGATGCGCTGAAGTCGGCGTCTGCTGCGTAGTCCAACAATGAAAAACCAATCGAAGTAATTCCTTCCATGGCGCCTTCAAGTGCAGCTGACATTGTTCCGCTGTATAGCACGTTTGTCGCGGAATTGTTTCCGTGATTCACACCACTTAAAATGAGATCAGGCTTTTTCTTAATAATTTGCGAAATGCCAAACTTCACGCAATCGGCTGGAGTGCCTGTGCACGAATAGGCCTGAACCCCTTCACCAAAGATGTGTTGTTCTTGAACGCGAATAATGCCATTAATGGTAACTGCGTGTCCCATTCCGCTTTGTGCCTTATCTGGAGCAACCACCACCACTTGTCCAAATTTCTTGGCCACTTCCACCAACGAACGGATCCCTTTTGCGGTAATACCGTCGTCGTTCACAACTAAAATCAAAGGTTCTGAATTCATACTGCAAACATAAGCTTGAAAAGTAGCTTCACTTGCCTCACATTCATGAATATTTCTTCATCTTTGCCGAAGATTTATAAACATATGAATGCATTCGTAGTAGGTGGTGTTCGCACCGCGATTGGAAGTTTTGGTGGAACGTTAGCACCGGTAAGAGCAGACGATTTAGCTGCAGTGGTTCTTTCGGAACTCATGAAGAAATTCCCGAACTTGGATCCGGCTGTTATTTCAGACGTGTTCATGGGATGTGCGAACCAAGCCGGAGAAGACAATCGCAATGTGGCGCGTATGGCAGTTTTGCTAGCTGGACTTCCGCATACTGTTCCTGCTGAAACCTTGAATCGCTTGTGCGCTTCAGGTATGAGTGCCGTTGCAACAGCAGCTCGTGCAGCGCATGCGAATGAAGGAGATGTGTTTATAGCTGGAGGAGTGGAGCACATGACTCGCGGACCGTGGGTGATTTC
>CALCNZ010000126.1 GCA_937897625.1 uncultured Flavobacteriales bacterium | reverse complement strand
GGCGAAGACACTCTTTCCCTACACGACGCTCTTCCGATCTTGACTCAGATTGCGGAATTGATTAACCCCGAGCGTATTGTTCCTACAACCATTGAGATTGTTGACATTGCCGGATTGGTGAAGGGAGCTTCGAAGGGAGAAGGATTGGGAAATAAATTCTTAGCCAACATTCGCGAAACCGATGCAATCATTCACGTTTTGCGTTGCTTCGATGATCCGAATGTGGTGCACGTAGATGGTTCTGTGAATCCGCTTCGCGACAAAGAAATTATAGATATTGAATTGCAGTTGAAAGACCTTGAAGCGGTTGATGCACGTATTGCGAAAGTTCAACGCGCTGCGAAGGCCGGAGATTCAACGGCTAAGAAACAGTTCGATTACTTGGAACGCTTGAAAGCGGCGTTAGAGCAAGGAAAGAGCGCACGTACAGAGCAACCTGAAAATGATGAGCAAATAGTTCTTCTTCGTGAATTGCAATTGCTAACGGCAAAGCCGGTGTTGTATTTGTGCAACGTGGAAGAAGGTTCCGTGGTGAACGGAAACACTTACGTTGAGCAAGTAAGAGAAGGAGTGAAGGACGAGAACGCTGAGGTGCTTGTTATTGGTGCTGCCATTGAAGCGGACATCGCTTCCCTTGACACTTACGAAGAGCGTCAAATGTTTTTGCAAGATTTAGGATTGGATGAACCAGGTGTTTCGAAATTAATCAAAGCTGCTTATCGCTTGTTGAATCTTAAGACGTACTTCACAGCTGGAGTGAAAGAAGTTCGCGCTTGGACCATTTACGAAGGTTACACGGCACCGCAAGCTGCAGGTGTGATTCATACCGATTTCGAAAAAGGATTTATCCGTGCGGAAGTCATTAAGCTCGCGGATTTCTTAAGTTTCAAATCTGAAGCCGCTGTGAAAGAAGCTGGTAAAATGTCGGTGGAAGGGAAGGAGTATGTGGTGCAAGACGGAGATATCATGCACTTCCGTTTCAATGTATAAAAATAGAATTTTCGGTTTTTTAATATTCATGTTTCTGTTGGAAGCATGTTCCTCGGTGTCTTCCATTCAACATGAAATAACCAACACCATGTATGCGCAGCAGAAGGCTTGGAACATGGGCGATTTAGTTGGTTTCATGAACGGATATTGGGAAAGTGATTCGCTTCGTTTTTTAGGGAAAGACGGAGTAACCCTCGGTTGGAAATCTTCTCTTGAGCGTTATCAACGCGCTTATCCTTCCAAAGAAAAAATGGGAACACTCCGCTTCGATGATCTTCGTATTGAAGTCTTGAACGTAAAGAACGCTTATGTAGATGGTCGATGGAATTTATTTCGAAGCGCTGATACGTTAAGCGGACATTTCACGTTGCTTTGGAAACGAATCAATGGAAGATGGGTGATTGTGAGTGACCATTCCAGCTAAAATAAATTATGCAACTTTCTTTAACAGTAATTTTATGCTTAGCTACGGGAGTAGTTTCGTGGCAGGCTCTTTCTAATTCAGAGTTATTCTCGAAATTGTCTCTTTCTCCTTATCGCGTCAAGCACAACAAAGAGATTTATCGCATTTGGTCGCACACGTTGGTACATGCCGACATGGGGCATTTGTTTTTCAATCTGTTTGCGTTGTTCAGTTTTGGAAGAGCGGTGGAACATTACATGCCAACAGCGCTTTTCGCTTTGTTGTATTTGGGAGCTGCTGCGTTCGCAACCTTGCCCGCTTTGAAAAAGCACGGCGATAATATCTACTATTCAAGCGTAGGAGCGTCGGGGGCTGTGAGTGCTGTAATGATGTTGTACATGTTCATGTTTCCAACATCTGAACTTTTGTTTTTCTTTGTCTTACCCTTGCCGGGGTGGGCTGCAATTATTCTTTTCTTCGGATTGGAATATTACATGAATAAGAAGATGAACACGGGCATTGCACACGATGCGCATTTGGCGGGTGCCGCCTTCGGTATAGCTTTTTTACTCGTTTGGAAACCGCAAGAGTTTCTCGATTTCTTTGTCGTTGTTTTTCATACAATAACCGGATAGACCATGATACCAGGAGCAAATTTTAAAATGAAAAGTGGAATCAGCTGGTGGATCTTTGGTCCTGTACTCGTTCTTTTTATGGTTACTGGATTTCTAACCATTCGCGAATCGTTAATCATGTTAGCCCTATACATTCCGCTTACTGCATTTATTCTGTCTATCATTTTCAATACACACTACACCGTTACTTCAGATGGAAAGTTGAAAGTGTTTTGCGGAATCTTTCCTTTTCCAACCATTGATATTTCGGACATTACGCATTTCAAATACACGAACAATCCCATTAGCTCTCCGGCCGCGTCTTTGAAGCGACTTGCTTTGTATCACAATGCGAGAATTTTAGTGATTATTAGTCCCGAAAACAGAGACGTTTTTGTTGAAGTTTTAAAGCAACACAATTCTTCTTTGCAAGAGAAGAAATAAATGTTCGGAAATCCGTTCTACAAGGGTTATTTTTGTGCTATTGGAAACCCCCGAGGAAATAGTTGTTCAACCTAAAAAAAAGCGAAAAAGGAGATTCCTTTGGCTTTTGACCATTCCTGTTTTCTTGTTGGTTGTTATTCTTTCGCTTCAAATTCACGCGGTTCAAACCTGGGGCGGACACCGCTTGGCTTCTTATCTTTCGTCGGAATGGAATCGGAAAGTAGAGATTGATCGTGTGCGAATTGATTTGTGGGCAAGAGTGGTTTTAGACGGTCTATATATTGAAGACCACAAAGGCGATACATTGCTTTACGCAAAGGAATTACACATGGCGACTTATTCTTTCTCGTCAAGTAATTCGCGTTTTGAATCGCAGAGCATTTCGTTAATAGACCCCAACATTGAATTCAAACGATACGCTGGAGAAACAGATTGGAATTATCAATTTTTGTCGGATTATTTTTCTAGCGATCAACCAAAGGATACCACCAGTAATTTCAGCATGTGGGTGGGAAAATTGAAAGTTGAAAATGGAAAATTTACTTTTTTCGATTACACTCTTCCGTTGGTTCAGGATGGTTCGTTTAATGAAGAGCAACTTGCTGTTTCTCACTTTTCCACCGAGGTTGAAAATTTTGAAATGAAAGGAGAGGTCGTTCAGGCGAATATTGAATCGCTTCAATTGAAGGAAAGATCAGGCTTGAACGTTGAAAATTTGCACGCTCATTTCCGAATGGAAGGAAACGCCATTCAAGTATCAGAATTGGATGCCGATTTAGGCGAAACGCATGTGGTCGGAGATGTAGGAATCTATGCGCCGAATGATGAAGCTTGGAGCGATTTCAATAATAAAGTGAATTGGGATATTCACTTAAAAGAATCTGATTTGGTGTTGAATGACCTGGGTGTTTTTAGCAGCGATCTAAAAGGCTTTACTAATGTTTTAAAATTAGAGGGTGATATTTCAGGTCCATTGAACGACCTGAGTTTGTGGAATATGAATCTTTCGTTTGGAAGACATTCGCACTTTAAAGGGAATGTTCATTTGCTGAACGCAATGAACTCGGATAGCTTGAGGTATGAGCTTGCGGTGAGCACGCTCTCTTCCGATTACCATGACCTTTCTAATTTGAAATCGTTTCCATTCAACGAAGGCAAATACCTTCAATTACCGGCGAATATTTCAACGCTTGGTAAAATTCAATTTGAAGGAAACGCAAGCGGTGATTTAGATGCAGTTGATTTATTCGGAAAGACAACAACAGAGATAGGTTCGCTTACCACCGCTATACACATGAGTGACTTTGATAGTTTGGTGACGTATTCGGGTCAATTGGAATTGGAAAAATTCAACTTAGGGACGTACTATTCAGATGATCAAATGGGAGTGGTTTCTGCTAACATGAGCATTGCAGGGGCCGGTCTAGAGCTGAGCAGCATGGACATGAATTTTGACGGGGTAATTAGTGAGTTGGGGCTTGAAGGATATGTCTATACGCAAATGACATCGAGCGGACGTTTTAAAAATAATTTCTTCAGTGGGAAATTTGAAATTGCAGATCCCAATGCGCAGGCGAAGTTCGATGGGGAAATCGATTTCACACAAAAGCAGCCTTTGCTGAACTTCGAATTAAATGTGAATCGTTTCGATTTAACTGCAGTCGGATTAATTGAAGATGAAACGCCTGCCGTTATTGCTGGAGAGTTCAATGCGCATTTAAAAGGATTAACGTTGAACGAAATTGAAGGTGAGTTTGTAGGGGCGAATATTGTTTATCTCATTGATGAAAAAATTAGAAAGCTCGACTATTTCACATTAGACACCGAGCAGGAAGGAAAGCGAAGCATAACGCTGAATTCAGATGTTATATTCGCAAAGTTGGAAGGGAATTTCAACTACAATCAGTTGTGGCCAAGTCTTCAGGATATCATAGCCGATGCCTTGCCGAACATGACTTATTCATCGCGTCCGCACAAAGACCAAGACTTCAACTTAACCGTTCGAATAAACGATTTTGAATTTATCTCGGCGGCATTCATTCCAGAATTAAAAATTGCAAAAGGCACTTCGTTGAATTTGTATGTAGATGAAAAGAACAATCAGCTTTCCGGCACATTGGGTTCTCCGAAAATTCAATTTGAAGATTACCGTGCCGAAGAATTGGTAGTAGATATCTCGCGTGAAATGCATTCCATTTTTCTAACCGTTCAAGTGAACGAAGTTTTTGGAAATGAATCGAAATATATTAGCAACCTTTCGTGGGATGTTCAATCGCTCGGAGACACGGTTTACAGCGCGCTCATGTGGGGAAATCCTGGCGATTTTGTAACTGGTGATTTGAATGGCGTGTTTTTCCTGAATAGTTTCGACGACTTTGAATACCGAATCGGAAGAAGTCAGCTTGTAATAAACAACGAGCCTTGGTATTGGACCCCCGACGCTTCCATAACGGTTTGCCACAAAGACCTTGGATTCAATGGCTTTCAAATGCATAATGAATCGGAGTTTTTGGGAATAAATGGAATGGTAACAGAGCATCCTTCCGCTCCGTTGAAGATCGAGTTAGGTAACTTAGACTTGACTATGCTGAATGGCTTATTGGGCGAAGATTTAACCCTTCAGGGTGAAGCGAATGGGGTGGTGGAGTTGAGCAATGTTTACGACAAGACAATTATTACTTCAGAGTTGACCTTGTTCGGGTTGGGATTGAATAAATACGAGATTGGGAATTTATGTGTGAACAGCACGTGGGACAGTAAGAAGGAACGTCTGCGCGCAGATGGTGAAATTGAACGAGACAGCATTCAACCTTTGCGATTTGCTGGGACATATACTCCGAAGAAAGAAGAGAGTCCGCTAGACTTTTTGCTAACCATGAATGGATTCGATTTAAGCCTGTTGAATGCATTCATTGGGGAAGACGTGTTGGGAATAAGTGGCTTCGCTTCTTCCATGGTGAGTTTGACCGGAACCCTCGATAATCCGCAGTTGGAGGGCGATCTAATGCTTCGCGAGGCTAAACTTTATGTGCCCTTCTTGAAAACAAAATATTCCTTCAGCGATAAGGTGCATATAGATCCTGATATGTTTGCCTTCGACAACATTAAAATTTTCGATGAAGAAGGAAACGTGGGGATATTGACGGGACAAGTGCTACATAAGAATTTCGCAGATTGGCAGTATGACGTTTTGGTAGATATGGACAAACCATTGCTCACGATGAATACCAAGGAAGGCGACAACAGTGATTTTTATGGAAAGGCTTATACATC
Organism: uncultured Flavobacteriales bacterium; assembly: GCA_937897625.1. Classification (GTDB taxonomy): domain Bacteria; phylum Bacteroidota; class Bacteroidia; order Flavobacteriales_D; family Sanyastnellaceae; genus CAIZGX01. The sequence continues at coordinate 3,929 of CALCNZ010000126.1, read as the reverse complement.
GGGGTTTTTGAATATATCTGGATACGGAAGTCAGACGTTTTTCGATATGACATTGAAGAGTGAAAAAGGAACGGTGTTCAACTTACCCATGAGTTCTTCAGGCGAGTTGCAATTCGATTCATACATTCAATTTGTGAATCCGCTGGATACAGCTACGAAGAAAGAGCTGAAAGCAGACTTAAGCGGAATTACCATGAACATGCAGTTGGATGTTACCGAAGATGCCGAATTCCAAATTATTTTCGATGAAGCTGTTGGCGATGTCATGCGAGGAAGAGGGAAGGGGCATTTGTCTATGATCATCAATAACCTCAGCACGTTCAACATGTACGGGATGTTGGAAATTACGCAAGGAAGTTATTTGTTCACGTTGAAGAATTTGTTGAACAAACCTTTCGAAGTGAAACCGGGCGGATCTATTGCGTGGTACGGAGATCCAATGGCTGCAGAGTTAGATATGCAAGCCATCTACAAGGTCTCGGCCAGTTTGAACGATATAATTCCAGATCCAAATCAAACCACAGGAAAAAGGGTTCCTATTAATTTGATCATGGGGCTTCAAGGGAAAATGATGAACCCAACCATTGGATTCGATTTGGAGTTGCCACAATCTGACCAACTTACAAAATCGCGTTTGGCGAGTATCGTAAGTACTGAACAAGAGCGCAACAGACAAGCTTTCGCTTTGTTGGTTATGGGTAGATTTATTAGTCCGCCTAACATTACACAAACCGGAGGAACCGGCGTGGGATTGGCGAGTAACGGGAGTGAATTAATTTCGAATCAGATTTCCAATTGGCTCAGTCAGATCAGTGATGATTTCGATTTAGGATTTAATTATCGTCCTGGAGATAAAATTAGTAACGAACAAATTGAATTGGCACTAAGCACGCAGTTGTTCAACGATAGAGTAAGTGTTACAGGAAACTTTGGTGTAGCGCGCGGCAATGCGAACACAAGTCAAACCACAAACTACATCGGAGATGTTCGTGTGGAATACAACATTACTCCAGATGGGAAAATTCGATTGATGGTGTACAACGAAAGTAACGACCGACGCATGACTACGACAACACAGAGTCCGTATACCCAAGGCATTGGCGTTATTTACCAAGAAGAGTTTGATAACTGGAAACAGCTGGCAGATGGAATTCAGAAGATCTTTGAACGCAATGCGAAGAAAGCTTCAGCAGGACAACTCCCGTAGGGACAAATCCACTGTGTGGATACATCCGCTTTGCGGACCAATCCCGAAGGGAATGATTATTTCGCTTTGAATTTCGCGATAGCTGCACGCGTGAAGTCACTCAACACCAATCTTCCGCTGATGCCTGCACGTTCGAACAAAAGTTGATCCCAATGATCTGTGTTTTTCCAAAAGATTTTCTTCAATTCAGACATGGCTTCGGGATTGCTGTTGTTCAATTTTTCAGCGAGTACTTGAATGGCAGCATCCATAGCTTCAACGGTATCGAACACTTCAGCGTATAATCCTTTTTCACGCGCCCATTGTGCGCTCTGCCATTCGCTTGCGTTGATGGCCAATTGCGACATAGCAGATAAACCGACTTTTCGTTCAACGGCTGGACCAACCACGAACGGTCCAATTCCAACAACCAATTCACTCAGCTTGACAGAAGCGGCAGATGTCGCAAAACAATAATCTACAGAAGCAGCAATTCCAACACCACCACCAACGGCTTTGTTCTGCACGCGTCCAATTACAAGTTGTGGTATTTTACGAAGTGCATTAATCACCATGGCGAATCCTGAGAAGAATACATTTCCTTCTTCAGTGCTCTGAATGGCCACTAACTCGTCGAAGCTAGCTCCGGCACAAAATGCTTTTTCACCTTCACTCTTCAACACAACCACACGAACATCTTCTCTTGTTCCTACTTGTTCAATAGTAGCAGCAAGTTCACGAAGCAACGCTCCGGGAAGTGAATTGCTTTGTGGGTGAAAGAAGGTGATGGTTGCAATTCCGTTTGCATTTTCGACAGATACTTTTCCGTTTTCCATGATGAAATTTATTGAAATTCTATTGAATGAAAAGGGCTGCCGAAGCAGCCCGTAATATTATCCTCTTTTTGCAATGGGCACATAATCGCGAAGATCATGTCCAGTGTAGATTTGACGCGGACGACCAATTGGCTCTCCTTGTTCAATCATTTCTTTCCATTGTGCAATCCAACCTGGTAGACGTCCCAATGCGAACATTACTGTAAACATTTCAGTTGGAATACCAATAGCGCGGTAGATGATACCAGAGTAGAAGTCTACGTTTGGATACAACTTACGCTCTACGAAGTACTCGTCTTTCAACGCCACTTCTTCCAATTGCTTCGCAATGTCAAGAACTGGATCGTGAATACCTAATTTGTTCAACACATCGTCACATGCTTTCTTAATGATACGAGCGCGTGGATCGAAGTTCTTGTATACACGGTGACCGAATCCCATCAAACGGAATGGGTCGTTTTTATCTTTTGCTTTCGCCACCCACTTCGCAACATCTCCACCGTCGTTCTTAATCTTCTCAAGCATTTCAATAACCGCTTGGTTAGCACCACCGTGAAGAGGACCCCACAATGCAGCAATACCAGCAGAGATAGAAGAGTACAAGTTACTTTGTGAAGAACCAACCATACGAACGGTTGAAGTAGAGCAGTTTTGCTCGTGGTCTGCGTGAAGAATCAACAACTTGTTCAAAGCGTCGTCGATCACAGGATCAATTTCGTATTCGTAAGTTGGCAAAGCGAACATCATGTGCAAGAAGTTTTGCGTGTATGAGTATGCGTTGCGCGGGTATACAATCGGATGTCCAATACTTACTTTGAACGCTTGCGCAGCCAAAGTTGGCATCTTCGCCATAAGACGGTGAATGGTTAATTCAATGTCTTTGAAGTTATTTGGATTTTGTGATTCTGGGTAGAACGTAGACATGCTCGCAATCATGGAAGAAAGAACTCCCATTGGATGCGCGTGTGTTGGATACGCTTCGTAGAAACGCTTCATGTCTTCGTGCACCAACGTGTGGTGGCTAATGCTATCTGTGAAGTAGCGTAATTCTTTTTCTGTTGGAAGATCTCCGTAGATCAATAAATAAGCAACCTCAAGGAAAGTACCGTACTCTGCAATTTGTTCAATGGGATAACCGCGGTACCATAATTTTCCTTCTTCACCATCTAAAAAGGTGATAGCGCTTTTCGTAGCACCGGTATTTTTGTAACCGCTATCTAAAGTTACATAACCTGTAAGGTCACGAAGCTTCCTAATGTCAATAGCCTTTTCGTTCGCAGAACCAGTAAATACGGGTACTTCGTATTCTTTTCCGTCTAAAATAATTTTTGCTGTCTCTCCCATTGCAGTTGCAGATTTAAGTGTGCGCAAGATAATCTAGGAATTTTCAACTGCAAAGAATCTTTTGAGAAAACAGAACTAATTGGAACTACGTTGTTAGAACTACGTTGTTGGAACTACGTTGTTGGAACTATGTTGTTGGAACGGAGTTTTAGGAACTTCGTTGTGAGAACTACGTTGTGAGAACTACGTTGTGGGAACTTCGTTGTTGGAACTATGTTGTTGGAACGGAGTTTTGGGAATTGGGTTGTTGGAACGGAGTTTTAGGAACTGCGTTGTTGGAACTTCGTTGTTAGAACTTCGTTGTTAGAACTTCGTTGTTTGAACGGAGTTTTCGATGGAGTTTATGCCAAAGGAGTGGGTCTGGAAGGGTTGATTTTATTGAGGAGAAAGGAATTGGGTGTTGAATTGATGAATAAACAGCGTATAGGGTTTTGTTAGGGGGTAGTTTGAGATTTGCTCAAATTAAAACCAAAAGAATTATGAAAATACGTGAAGTAGCCAGGATCGCCTGGGACGCGATCTTAAAAAATAAAATTCGTTCACTGTTGACAATGTTGGGAATT
>CALCNZ010000125.1 GCA_937897625.1 uncultured Flavobacteriales bacterium | reverse complement strand
GCATGACAAAGGAATGACTTACCAAGAGGTAGAAATTCCTGCAGATATGATGGATGAGGCTTTGGAGTATCGCGAGAAACTTCTTGAAGCTGTTGCAGAATATGATGAGTCTTTGATGGAGAAATTCTTCGAAGATCCAAACAGCATGACAGAGCGTGAAATTCTTGACGCACTTCGTAAGGCTGTAATTGACATGAAAATTGTTCCTATGGTTTGCGGTTCTTCTTTCAAGAACAAAGGAGTTCAAACCATGTTGGATTTGGTTATGGAATTAATGCCATCACCACTAGATAAAGAAAGTATCACAGGAACACATCCTGACACTGGTGAAGAACTTACGCGTAAGCCATCTTTAGACGAGCCATTCGCAGGTTTAGCGTTTAAAATTGCGACAGATCCATTCGTTGGACGCTTAGCATTTACTCGTGCATACAGTGGAAAATTAGATGCAGGTTCTTATGTATTGAATGCGCGTAGCGGGAATAAAGAACGTATCTCACGTATCTTCCAAATGCACGCAAACAAGCAGAATCCAATCGAAGTTTTAGGTGCTGGAGATATTGGGGCGGTAGTTGGATTTAAAGATATTAAGACTGGAGATACGTTGTGTGACGAAAAGCACCCAATCGTTCTTGAATCAATGGTATTCCCTGAGCCTGTAATTGGTTTGGCAATTGAGCCTAAAACTCAGGCAGATAGTGATAAGTTAGGTATGGCTTTGGCTAAATTGGCTGAAGAGGATCCAACGTTCCGTGTAAGAACCGATGAAGAGACTGGTCAAACAGTTATCTCAGGTATGGGTGAGTTGCACTTGGAAATTATCATCGATCGTCTTCGTCGTGAATTTAAAGTTGAGTGTAACCAGGGTGCACCTCAAGTATCATACAAAGAAGCAATTACTGCTGCTTCTAACCACAGAGAAGTATACAAAAAGCAATCAGGTGGTCGTGGTAAGTTCGCAGATATCGTAATCAATATCGGTCCGAACGAAGATCCAGAGAAGAGCGGATTGGTGTTCATCAATAACATTAAGGGTGGTAACATTCCTCGTGAATTTATCCCTTCAATCGAAAAAGGATTTAAAGAAGCTATGATCAACGGTGTTTTGGCCGGATACAACATTGACTCAATGAAGGTTGAATTAAATGATGGTTCGTTCCACGCGGTTGACTCGGATGCACTTTCGTTTGAATTGTGTGCTAAAATGGCTTTCCGTGAAGCAGCTCCGAAATGTAAGCCAATTATTCTTGAGCCTATCATGAAGTTGGAAATCGTTACTCCATCTGAGAATATGGGTGATGTGATTGGTGACTTGAATAAGCGTCGTGGTATGATTGAAGGAACAAGCGAGCGCAGTGGTGCTACCGTAATCAGCGGTAAGGTTCCACTTTCAGAGATGTTCGGTTACGTAACTGACTTACGTACCATTACTTCAGGACGCGCAACATCTTCAATGGAATTCAATAATTACGCACCAGCTCCAAACAACGTAGCTGAAGTAGTAATAGCAAAAGCAAAAGGCAAAAACGCATAATATATAGAACCTAGATGGCTCAAAAGATTAGAATCAAATTAAAGTCCTACGATCACAACTTAGTAGATAAGTCTGCCGAGAAAATTGTGAAGACTGTGAAGTCTACCGGGGCAGTTGTAAACGGACCAATTCCGTTGCCAACACACAAGCGCATTTACACAGTGCTTCGTTCACCACACGTGAACAAGAAGGCGCGTGAGCAATTCGAATTGAATTCATACAAGCGCTTGTTAGACATTTACAGCTCTTCATCGAAAACTGTAGATGCATTAATGAAGCTAGAATTGCCTAGCGGAGTAGAAGTAGAAATCAAAGTTTAACAATTAAATACACAGACACATGCCAGGCATAATTGGTAAAAAAATCGGTATGACTAGCGTCTACAGTGCCGCTGGGAAAAACATCCCATGCACAGTGATAGAAGCTGGTCCATGTGTAGTGACCCAAGTAAGAACCTTGGAAAAGGACGGCTATACCGCTGTTCAGCTAGCATACGGCGAAAAGAAGGAAAAAAACACTTCCAAGCCAATGCAAGGTCACTTCAAAAAGGCAGGAACAACTCCAAAGCGTTTTATCGCTGAGTTCCACGACTTCGAAACAGAAATGAACTTAGGTGATGTTGTTACGATCACCGAGCTTTTCACCGAAGGAGAGAACGTTGATGTGATTGGAACTTCAAAAGGAAAGGGATTTCAGGGTGTTGTAAAACGCCATGGTTTCAGTGGGGTAGGAGAAAGCACACACGGTCAACATAACCGTTTACGTGCACCGGGATCGTTAGGAGCGTCGTCTGATCCATCACGTGTATTCAAAGGAATGCGTATGGCGGGTCGTACTGGTGGAAACCAACGCACACTGCAAAACTTGGAAGTAATTAAGGTATTAGCCGATGAGAATTTAATTCTTGTGAAAGGTGCAATACCAGGGTACAATGGTTCAACCGTTTATATCATTAAGTAATATGAAACTGGATATATTCAACATACAAGGTCAGAAGACGGGAAGTTCCGTTGAGCTTGACGCAGAAGTATTCGGAATTGAACCGAATGATCACGCGATTTATTTAGATGTAAAACGTTATTTGGCTGCTCAACGCACCGGTACGCACAAGACTAAGCATAGAGGTGAGATTCACGGTTCTACGAAGAAATTACACAAACAAAAAGGTACTGGTGGGGCTCGTAAGGGTAGTGCAAAGAATCCGTTGTTCCGTCAAGGAGGTAGCGTTTTCGGTCCACGTCCAAGAGCATACGATATCAAAGTTAACAGAAGCACTACACGTTTAGCACGCGCTTCAGCTCTAAGCTACAAAGCAAAGGAAAACGGAATTTTGTTGGTAGACGCTTTATCTTTTGATAAACCTAAGACAAGTGAATTTTTGAATGTATTAAAGAATCTTTCTTTAAACAGTCGCAAGTCCCTTATTCTTATTCCAGAAAGAAACGATAGTTTATACTTAAGCTCTCGAAACATTCAAGGTGCTAACGTTCAAATCGCTAGCATGGTGAATACCTACGACATTATGAACAGCCACCAAGTTGTTTTCGTAGGAAACGCACACGAAATGGTAACTAACATACTTAAAAAATAACTGTCATGAGCGAAATCCTTATTCGACCATTGGTTACGGAGAAAATGACCGCAATCCAAGAAAAACAAGGCAAGTACGGCTTCGTGGTAGCGGTGAGCGCTAACAAGATTGAAATCAAGAAAGCGATCGAGAAGAACTACGGTGTGTCAGTTATGCAAATCAACACCATTCGTTACGACGGAAAGAACAAGTTCCGTTATACAAAGGCAGGAATTGTTTCAGGAAGAAGCGCAAGCTACAAGAAGGCTATCGTGAAGTTGGCTGCAGGTGAAACAATTGATTTTTATTCTAACATCTAACAGAAGAGGAAATGGGCATTAAGAAATTAAATCCGGTAACGCCAGGTACTCGCTTCAAAGTGGCTTCCACTTTCGAAGAGTTGACTACCGATCGTCCATACAAACCTTTGGTGGTAACACTGAAGAAAACAGGTGGACGTAACAACCAAGGAAAGCGCACCATGCGCATGATTGGTGGTGGTCACAAACGTAACTACCGTCTTATCGACTTCAAAAGAGATAAGCACGGAATCGAATGTACAGTAATGACAATCGAATATGATCCAAACCGTTCAGCACGTATTGCACTCGTTGAATATGCGGATGGAGAAAAGCGCTATATCATTTCACCAGCTGGATTAACAGTTGGAATGAAACTTTCAAGCGGAACAGGAAGTGCTCCAGAAATTGGAAATGCAATGACCTTGAGTGAAATTCCATTGGGAACTGTAATTCATAACATTGAACTTCGTCCAGGTAAAGGTGGATCAATGGCAAGAAGTGCTGGTTCATATGCACAACTAAGTGCGCGTGACGGTGAGTATGCTATCATTACTCTTCCTTCAGGTGAAACACGTAAGGTTTTAGCGAAATGTATTGCTACGATCGGAACCGTTTCAAACGGAGAGCACAACTTGACTCGCTCTGGTAAGGCAGGAAGAAGCCGTTGGTTAGGTCGTCGCCCACGTGTTCGTGGTGTTGCAATGAATCCAGTAGATCACCCAATGGGTGGTGGTGAAGGACGTCAGTCTGGAGGTATCCCAAGATCACGCAAAGGAACACCTGCGAAAGGATTAAAGACGCGCAAAAGCAAAAAGCCGTCAAGTAAATTTATCATTGAACGTAGAAAGAAATAATTGAGAAATGGCTAGGTCACTAAAAAAACCACCTTTTGTACACTACAAGCTTCAAATGCGCGTAGATGATGCCCAAGAGAACGCGAAAAAAGGCGTAATCAAAACATGGAGCCGTGCTTCAACAATCACTCCTCAATTTGTTGGATTGACGATTGCAGTGCACAATGGTAAGCAATTCATTCCTGTATATGTTACAGAGAATATGGTCGGACACAAACTTGGAGAGTTTTCTCCAACACGTACCTTCCGTGGACACAGTGGAAATAGAAAATAACGAACAATCCCGATAAACACAGAAAAACTATGGGAGCTCGCAAAAGAGAAATGGCCAACGCGATTAAAGAGCAGATGAAAAAAACTGCCATCGCGAAATTGAATGATCATCCAACATCACCGCGCAAAATGCGATTGGTTGCTGATATTATTCGTGGAAAAGAAGTAGGTGCTGCTTTAAATATTTTAAAGTTCACCAGAACAGTTAGCGCAATGCCTTTGGAAAAGCTTTTACGTTCTGCTATTGCGAACTGGCAAGCAAAGAATGAAGGAAGCGATATTGCTGAATCAAATGTAATCGTGAAAGAAATTCGTGTAGACGTTTCTCGCACCTTGAAAAGAATCAGTCCTGCTCCTCAGGGTAGAGCTCACCGCATACGTAAGCGTAGCAACCACGTGACAATCATTCTCGATAAAAAATAATTAAAAGGGATAAAAGAAATGGGACAAAAGTGTAACCCAATAGGCCTTCGTTTAGGTTTCATCAAGGGATGGGACAGCAATTGGTTTGGTGGAAAAAACTATGGAGAAAAAATCGTTGAAGACGATAAAATCCGCAAATACTTGATGGCGCGTTTGAAAAAAGCGTCTGTATCGAAAATTATTATCGAGCGCACGCTGAAGTTGGTAACCGTTACTATCAACACAGCTCGTCCAGGTGTAATCATCGGGAAACAAGGTTCTGAAGTAGATAAGTTAAAAGAAGAGTTGAAGAAGCTTACTGGAAAGGATGCGCAAATCAACATTTTTGAAATCAAACGTCCAGAAATCGATGCTCGTTTAGTAGCAGAAGGTATCTGTCGTCAGATCGAAGGACGTATCTCTTACAGAAGAGCAACTAAAATGGCTATCAGCTCAGCAATGAAGTTGGGTGCAGAAGGAATCAAAGTAACAATTTCGGGTCGTGTAAACGGAGCAGAGATTGCGAGAAGTGAAACCTACAAAGAAGGACGTACTCCTTTGCATACACTTCGTGCGGACATTGATTACCATCATGCAGAAGCTCACACGAGCTACGGTCGTATAGGTTTGAAGGTTTGGATTTGTCGCGGAGAGGTTTTCGGAAAGCGTGATCTTTCTCCAAACTTTGGACAAGCTGCTCAACAACAAAAGCGCCCTGCGAATGCCGGTGGAAACGATCGCCGCGGAGGAAGAAGATAATATTAAAACATTACGATTATGTTACAGCCCAAAAGGACCAAATATAGAAAGCAACAGAAAGGCAAAATCAAAGGAATTGCCTACAGAGGATCGCAACTGGCTTTCGGTAGCTTCGCTATCAAAACCATGGACGAAGGATTCATCACTTCACGTCAACTTGAAGCAGCACGTGTAGCTTTGACACGTTTCATGAAGCGTGAAGGTAAAGTATGGATTCGTATTTTCCCAGACAAGCCTATCACTGCTAAACCAGCCGAGGTACGTATGGGTAAAGGTAAAGGAGCACCTGATCACTGGGTTGCAGTTGTTAAGCCTGGTAGAATTCTTTTTGAAGCTGAAGGTGTATCACTTGAAACAGCTCAAGAGGCTTTAAGATTGGCAGCACAGAAATTGCCTTGCCGCACTAAATTTATTGTTCGTCCAGATTATACCGAATAAGAACATGAAAGCATCAGATTACAGAAATATGACCATTGAAGACTTGAATGCTCAGGTCATGGAGAAAAAAGCAGAACTTGCAAAAATGTCTTTTAACCACACGGTTGCAGGAACAGAAAACCCAATGGTATTGCGTGCGAAGCGCCGCGAAATAGCGCGAATTCACACCGTTATCAGCGAAATGAAAAACAACCTTTAATCCGCTCAAACAATGGAAAGGAACTTAAGAAAAGAAAGAACAGGCACTGTTACATCTAACAAGATGGATAAGAGCATCGTTGTTTCAGTTGAAATGAAAATTATGCACCCGAAATACGGTAAATTCGTAAAGCAAACGAAGAAATTCATGGCTCATGACGAAACCGGAGAATGCGGAATAGGTGATGTAGTTAAAATTATGGAAACACGACCAATGAGTAAGCTTAAACGCTGGAGAATGGTTGAGGTAATTGAAAAAGCGAAATAATCGAATAAAGATTAGAAGGATATGATACAGAACGAATCCAGACTAAAGGTTGCAGACAACAGCGGAGCAAAAGAAGTGCTCGTAATACGCGTGTTGGGTGGTACCCGTCGTCGATATGCATCAGTAGGTGACCAAGTTGTGGTTACTGTTAAAGATGCCATGCCTAGTGGCAACGTGAAAAAAGGTGTTGTTTCGAAAGCAGTTATTGTTCGCACGAAAAAAGAAGTTCGTCGCGCTGATGGTAGCTACATTCGTTTCGATGACAATGCAGTAGTGTTGTTGAATGCACAAGGTGAAATGAGAGGTACCCGTATATTCGGCCCAGTGGCTCGTGAATTACGTGAGAAAGACTACATGAAGATTGTTTCTTTGGCACCTGAAGTACTATAAACGAAGTAAAAAGATAGCGAGATGTTCAAGCGACTCAAAATAAAAAAAGGCGATATGGTAGTGGTAACTGCCGGTGATCACAAAGGTCAACAAGGACGTGTGATTGCAGTAGATCGCGACAAAGACAGAGTTACAGTTGAAGGGGTAAACATGATTTCCCGTCACCGTAAGCCTTCTGCACAAAATCCTCAAGGCGGAATTGAAAAGCGTGAAGCTGCCCTGCACATTAGCAACGTAATGCTAATTGATGCAGCTGGAAATGCAACACGTGTTGGAAAAACGCGCAGCGAAGAAGGAAAGTTAGTAAGAATCTCTAAAAAATCAGGGGAGGTAATCAAATGAGCTATCAACCAAGATTAAGATCAAAATACGAAACTGAAGTTAAAGCTAACCTTCAGAAACGTTTTGAATATTCTTCAACCATGCAAGTTCCTTGCATCACGAAGATTTGCCTAAACCAAGGTATTGGTAAGGCTACTGCAGATAAGAAATTAGTAGATGCAGCTGTAGAAGAAATGACATTGATTAGCGGTCAGCGCGCGGTGGCAACTTTTTCTACAAAAGATATCTCTAACTTCAAATTGCGTAAGGGTGTTCCAATTGGAGCAAGAGTTACACTACGTGGAAATACCATGTATGAGTTTCTTGATCGCTTGATCGCTGTTGCTCTGCCAAGAACTCGTGACTTTCGTGGTGTTAAGTCCTCTGGATTTGATGGCCGTGGAAACTTCACTTTCGGTGTGAAAGAGCAAATTATTTTCCCAGAGATTGATTTGGAGAAGGTAAAAGCAATCAACGGAATGGATATCACTTTCGTTACGAATGCAAAAACAAACGAAGAAGCAAAGGCACTTCTTGAAGAATTCGGATTTCCTTTCGTTAAATAATAAGACAAGAAAGAATGGCAAAAGAATCAATGAAAGCCCGCGAACGCAAGCGTATCGCAATGGTGGAAAAATATGCTAAAAAGCGTGAAGAGCTAAAAGCAGCAGGTGATTGGGATGCGCTTCAAAAACTTCCAAAAAACAGTAGCGCTGTGCGTGTGCACAACCGTTGTATGTTGACCGGTAAGCCAAGAGGGTATATGCGTCAATTTGGATTGTGCCGTAACCAATTCCGCGAATTGGCCCTAAACGGATTAATCCCAGGTGTTAAAAAAGCAAGTTGGTAATAATTAAGAAAAGAATAACATGGTTACTGATCAAATAGCAGATTATTTGACTCGCATTCGAAACGCTCAGAAAGCTCGTCACAAGGTGGTTGAGATTCCTGCAAGCAATTTGAAGAAGGAAATTACAAAGATCCTTCACGAGTCGGGATATATCTTGAATTTTAAATTCGAAGAAGGTGCTCCAGGTGTGATTAAAATCGCGTTGAAATACGATTTGAAATCAAAACAACCTGCGATTGCTAAAATCGATAGAATCTCTTCTCCGGGTCACCGTAAATATGCTGGCGCAGACGATTTGCCACGTGTTTTAAACGGTCTTGGAATCGCGGTAATGTCAACATCGAAAGGAGTTATGACAGATAAGAAAGCCCGTCAAGAGAAAGTAGGCGGAGAAGTATTGTGTTACGTATATTAAGAACTAGAAAAAAATTGACCCATGTCAAGAATAGGTAAAAATCCAATTCCATTACCCAAAGACGTAAACGTTGTTTTGGAGAATGGTGTAGTTAAGGTGAAAGGGCCTAAAGGTGAATTGTCTCAAGAAGTTGATTCTTCAATTACGATTGAAATCGGCGAAACAGAGATACTTTGCACCCGCTCGAGTGACCACAAAGATGTTCGTGCAAAACACGGATTGTACCGCTCGTTGATCAACAACATGATTGTTGGTGTTAGCACAGGCTGGAAAAAGGATTTAGAAATGATCGGTGTTGGTTACCGTGCGAATGTTGAAGGACAGAAATTGAACTTGACATTAGGATATAGCCACCCAATCGTATTTGAACTTCCATCAGAAGTTAAGGTTTCGGCAAAAGCAGAAAAAGGTGAGAACCCACAGATTATGCTGGAGTCATACGATAAACAACTG
>CALCNZ010000124.1 GCA_937897625.1 uncultured Flavobacteriales bacterium | reverse complement strand
AATAGTTGCTTCCTTTTTTATTGTAATAATTGAATATGCATGAAGTCTCTTGTGCTTGAACCAATGAGCTGTAAAAGCTCAGTAGTGCGAAGAGAAAGAAAACTATTTTATTCATTGGTATAAAGTTACAGAAGTCTTGCTGTACAAGCCAAGTCATTATTCGTTCATTGCGGAAACCGCATAACTAGCACATAAGGGTTCATTCAATTTCTATATAAAATTTAAGAATTCAATTTGGAGTAATGACACTTATAAGTTACATTTGTTATGCGGAAAATTCGAGAAATAGTATTCTTTGACACTTATTTTCATCGGTTTTATTTCGAACAAAATAAAAGAGTTCAAGATAAGATTGATTGGCTCATAGAATTGGTTGAAACAAATCCGAAGTTATCTAGTAACCACATGAAGAGTATTCGGAATGTAAAAGGGTTGTTTGAACTTCGGGTTATGCTTGGAACGAATTGCTGGCGAATTTTCTGCTTATTCGATGCGGGTAACATTGTGGTCTTGCTCAATGGCTTTGTTAAGAAAGAACAAAAGACTCCCAAACGAGAAATAGAGAAAGCGAAACTATTAATGCACAAATACCATGAAGAAAGAAAAAGGTAAGTTAACAACTTGGTCGGAATTTAAAGATGAATTCAAAGGGCCAATAGGAACTCCAGAGCGGGATGCTTACGAGAGAGATGTTGCCGCATTCGTAATCGGAATGCATTTGCGCGCACTTAGAGAAGAAGCAAATCTAACTCAAGAGCAGTTTGCGCAAAAAGTGAATAAGAAGCGCAGTTATATTTCGCGAATTGAAAACGATGGAGGCAATATGACGTTGAAGACGCTTTTGGAATTATTCGAAGTTGGTTTGGGAAAGAAGGTAACCATAGAAATTAAATAATCAATGGGTGCACTGCCGTTATTTATCGTGGGATTTGTCTTTGCTTTAGCAGCCTTCATCACACTTAAATTTCCACCTAAAAAAATCAATAGCCTATATGGCTATCGCACTTCACGCAGCATGAAGAACCAAGAGAATTGGGACATCGCTCAAAAGTTTTCTTCCCAACTTATGTTAAAGCAAGGACTAATTATGTTAGCAATTGCTTGCATTTTTGTTGCATTGCCCATTCATGAAATAGTTTCAGTGATTAGTTCAGTGGCATTGTTGATTGGAAGTGTAATTGTACTATTTGTTCAAACAGAAAAAAGATTGAAATAAAAAAGGCCGACAAATGCCGGCCTTTTTCTTCTCCATCACTTTCAACTTCACGAATTATTTCACATCAAATCTGTCCAAATTCATAACCTTGTTCCAAGCTTTTGCAAAATCCTTCACAAACTTCTCTTTCGCATCGTTACTAGCGTATACTTCAGCTAGAGCGCGTAGTTCAGAATTCGAACCGAAGATTAAGTCAGCGCGAGTGGCTGTGTACTTCACATCTCCCGTCTTACGATCTCTTCCTTCAAACAATTCATCATCTGCGTTCACCGCAGTCCAGATCACATTCATGTCTAACAATTGAACGAAGAAGTCATTCGACAGTTGATCTTTCTTTGAAACGAAAATCCCGTTGTTCGAGTTATCGAAGTTCGCATGCAATGAACGCATACCTCCAACAAGCACTGTCATTTCGGGTGCTGAAAGCGTTAGCAATTGCGCTTTGTCAACCAGCAACGCTTCAGTTGGAACGGTGCACTTCGTCTTCAAATAATTTCTAAATCCATCGGCCATTGGCTCAAGCACTGCAAAAGATGTAACATCTGTTTGCTCTTGCGTAGCATCCATTCTTCCTGGTGTAAAAGGAATAGAGATAGTTACTCCGGCGTTCTTCGCTGCTTCTTCAACAGCAATGTTTCCAGCCAAAACAATCAAGTCTGCCATTGAAACCGTCTTTCCATTCTTAGCTTTTGAATTGAAATCTTTTTGAATCTTTTCGTAAGCAGTAAGAACTTTCGCCAATTGCTTTGGGTTGTTCACTTCCCAATCTTTCTGAGGAGCTAAACGAATGCGTGCACCGTTTGCACCGCCTCGACGATCAGAGTTACGGTAAGTGGAAGCAGATGCCCACGCTGTAGTTGCCATTTCGCTGATTGAAATTCCAGATGAGAGTAATTGTGTTTTTAAGATGGCAATGTCGGCATTGTCAATGGTAGCATGATTCAACGCAGGGATAGGATCTTGCCAAATGAGATTTTCTTTGGGAACTTCAGGTCCTAAATAAGTAGTCTTCGGTCCCAGATCTCTGTGTGTAAGCTTGAACCAAGCGCGAGCGAATGCGTCTGCGAACTCTTCCGGATGCTCAAGGAATCGGCGAGAAATCTTTTCGTAAGCAGGATCAACGCGCAATGCGATGTCGGTGGTAAGCATTCCTGCCATGTGTTTTTTGTTTGGATCGATGGCATCGGGAACATTAGCAACACCGTTTTTCGGTGTCCATTGTTTTGCACCGGCTGGACTTGTCGTCAATTCCCATTCGTTGTTGAATAGAGTAGTGAAGTACCTATTGCTCCATTGTGTTGGTGTTGAATTCCAAATCACTTCAAGTCCAGATGTGATTGCATCTTTTCCTTTTCCTGAATTGAAATCGCTTTTCCAACCCAATCCTTGCTCTTCAATGCCGGCCCCTTCTGGCGCTGCGCCAACGTGTGCTGCACTTCCAGCACCATGTGTTTTTCCGAAAGTGTGTCCGCCTGCAATTAATGCAACGGTTTCTTCATCGTTCATTCCCATGCGACCAAATGTTTCTCGAATGTCTTTCGCTGAAGCCAATGGATCTGGATTTCCGTTCGGTCCTTCCGGATTCACATAGATTAATCCCATTTGAACTGCAGCTAATGGCTTTTCAAGTTGCCTTCCTTCAGTATAACGTTTGTCGTCTAACCATTTTGTTTCAGGTCCCCAATACACGTATTGTTCCGGTTCCCAAACATCAACGCGTCCACCGCCAAATCCGAATGTTTTAAAGCCCATGTTCTCAAGAGCAACATTGCCTGTAAGAATCATTAAATCGGCCCAAGAAATTTGATTGCCGTATTTCTGTTTGATGGGCCAAAGCAATCTGCGTGCTTTGTCTAAATTGGCATTGTCTGGCCAACTGTTTTGTGGAGCGAAACGTTCCATTCCAGAGCGCGTACCTCCGCGTCCGTCGCCTGTTCTGTAGGTGCCCGCGCTGTGCCAAGCCATGCGCACAAAGAAGGGACCGTAGTTGCCGAAATCGGCTGGCCACCAATCTTGACTGTTTGTGAGAACCGCATTGATATCTTTTTTCAATGCGAAGTAATCTAAGGTTGTGAATGCTTTTTCATACGAGAATTGCGCATCCATGGGATTAGAAAGACTTGAGTTCTGACGAAGAACTTCGAGGTTTAAGGCGTTCGGCCACCAATCGCGGTTGTTCTGTCCGCTGCCAATCACCTCTGTTTTTTGGGGTGTTTCAGTGGGATGAAAAGGACATTGTCCGGACATTCCTTCGTGGTGTTGCGCATGCGATGAAACGCTTGCTACGAGCCCAAGAGCAATAAAGATTTTTTTCATGATTTTCTACTTTGGTTTGAAATACGGGCCAAAAGTAGATGAGTTGTTCTTCCACAAAACATCAATAGTTTTTATTGATAAATAGATTTTGTCTATGTGGGTCTAATTACCTCCGTGTTGGTAGCAACGACCGTTTTCGCTGGTGGTCATGCGCTTGCAGCGCGTTCCAGCTTTTGTAATTCCCGAACACTGAACCGAAGTGCCTTCGTGCTTCGGTGAGGCAGAACCGCTGGAAGATTTAATCTTTTGCCACTGCCAACAAGAAGTGCAATGTTCTTTTTCAAGAGTGGTCTCTTGGTCATCAGGGAGCGCAGGGAAGAAGTCAATGCCCGTGGCCTTTTCAACCTCGTCAATACTCACTGCAAATTCAGAAAGTGCAGAACTCGAAGAAGCATTCGGAAGAATAAAACCAATGGCTTTAATATCGGGTTGTGTGTAATCTAAAATGACTTTGTAATAATAATTCGGAATGGAAACTCGATTGCCACCAATGGTAGGAAGTCCTGAGGTAAGAACAGGTCCTGTTACAATGTATATGGCTTTGTTTTCAATCGCCCACGAGCGCATTAATTCTTCCAGTCGTTTCCAAACACCGCGATTGAATCCGGGCAATTGTGGACTCATATTGCTGAAATAGAAACTTTCTTTCATGGAAGTCGCAGACCAACCCATGTCTGCAGCTGGTGCTAAATGTCCTTTGTCGTAACCTGAATTGGCGTAATCACTGTTTTCAGCGGTGCCTGTTGAAACAAAAGGGTCGACAAGAAACTTATCTGTTCGCTCGAAGAGACTGTTCGTTTCTTCTTGCGTGAGTTCATATGCAATCCATTTCGCTTGTTCGTGTTCTTCCGAATACACAAAGGAGTAACCGGTGTGTGAAATTATTTTTTCATTTGCATGAAGGGCAGGGTACTCGAGGTGTTCAATATTTTGAGTTGAAATTTCCTCGTCAACCTTTTCTTCACTTGTTGCTTTTTCTTCAGATTGAATTTTTACTTCTGCTTCTGAATTGTTTGAACTGGATTGAAAGGCATAAACAATGACCACAACCAAACTAAGGATCACCACAAGAAGAAGAATTCTTTTTGATCGGCTTGTGTTCATGCTTTTTTTTTATTCGTTTAATCCTTTTCCGTTAAAGATAGCTTCCATGCTTTTTTCAATGCGCGATAGGCGAGTGGCCGATTGTTTAGCTTGACTGAAATGCAACAGATATCCGCGTTGTCTGCCTGGAGTAAGCTTTTCAAAGGCAACTTTCAATTCAGGAAGTTCTTTGAATTTGAGTTCCAACTCATCGGGCATGTTGAAGTCAGACGTTTTCTTCGCCTCTACTTTTGCTCCTGATTTTTCCAATTCAACAGCTTCAAACATATAAGTGAGAATTGTCTTTTTCAGTTTGCCAATTTCTTTTGCATTTGAAAATCGAAACTGTCTGCTTGAGTTGGTATTTTCAGTGGGCTGAACCAAAAGTTTTTCAGGGTCACTTAGCAAAGCCCCTTTGAAAAACATAATTGTTGAATGCTCCTTGAAACTTCCCAGCATGAAAATATTTTTCTTTTTGAAGGTATAAGCAGGAAATCCCCATTTAACTTCTTCGTCTAATCCCGTTTCCAATGCGATATTACGCAGCGCTCGCATTTCTTCATTGCGGATGATAATTCTGCATTTTGGTGTGCCAACGAGCTTGCAGCGTCCGCAGCCTTCAGCGAGAATGGTTTCTACTTGAGGATTCATGTATCAAAGATACGAATGTCCTGCGGACTAATGTCCTGCGGACTAATGTCCTGCGGACGAATGCCGATGGCGAATGTCTTTCAGACTAATGTGCTTTGCACGAATGCCGATGGCGAGGGTAATGAAAAAGGTAAGAAAAGGTAAGATTAATCGGGTCGAAATATCTTTCGACCACAGGTAAGAAAAGGTAAGAGCTATTTCTTTAGGTAAGTGAGAAAGCTCTGGTAGAGGCTGTTGTGAAGAATGCTTGCGTGATCTTCATGGGGCATGAGAATGAAATGTACTTCGGCGAAGGAGGAGTTGTTTCTGAATTTTTTATAGAGGGCTTTTGCATCGCGGATCATGACTTTGTGTTCATCTTGACCAACGGATAAAAAGACTTTGGGGGTATACATGGATTCTAGGTGCAGAAAATTGCCGCAATTTTTTAATAACGATTCATTGTCCCACCAAAGGCTTGGGCTCGTGATGAAATAAGTTGTGAATAGGTGAGGGCGCTTCAGTAATATCTCACAAGCGAGCAGTCCGCCAAGTGATTGTCCAATGAGCATCTTTTCTGGACCAACTGGGAATTCATTCGCGATGTAGGGTTGCAATTCATATTCAATAAATGAAATGAATTTATCTGAATCTCCGGCCGTGGGAAATTCTCTTTGAAGTGAAGTATCCTTTGTCGCAAAAGTGAAATCTCTCTTTCGATCAACATTGGCGATACCCACAACAATAGAAGGAGGCATTTGGAAGGTCATGTTGAAAAACTGAAGGAGTCCAACGACATGAATAAAATCTTCATCAATAGATCCGTCGAGCAAATAGATGACAGAATATTTTTTTGTTGAATCGAAGTCTGAAGGAAGGTAAATGTTCAGTGTTCGCGTTTCATTTAAAAAGCTCGACTCGAAATTAACGGTTTTTCCAATTGGAAGTTCTGAAATACTTTGTGCCTCTGAATACAGTGCAATGAAAATTGATAAGATTATGAAAAGTAAATTTGTCCTCATTTTACTAACCCCATTTGTCTAAGCTTTCGACGTTGTTTTTTTATGATTATTGATAAAACGAGATGACTAATAGCGAAAGGAATGACTATAGCCATGACGGCAGTGCATATGCGAAAAAGGGCAATCATAATCGAATCATAAATTACATACAAGAGCCACGGAATTATAAGTAGTAAGAAGGCGAAAAAAACAATTAAAAAAAGAACGATCAGGTAAATGGTAATTTCCCCAATTTTATTTTTTGAAGCAAGATTTTTTTCGTATTTCGCTAAGAGAATTTTCCCTTCGTCAGGAATGGAGTCAGCATTGATTTCAGTTAGAATTTTGTTGGTCTGATGAATATTTGAGGTTATGCTTTCTTCTATTGTTGAGTCAGAAGAAACTAATGATTTCGCTGAAGTCGCATATTCTTCAGTAGTAGCGATCACATCGCCAGATGCTTTTGCGTATTCCACAGCCTCTTCGACGAAAATAGGTTTTACTCGCTTCGTAGCATCCAAATCGTCATTGGAAGCGTGTCTTCCAGATATATAATATCCCGATTGATAGACTCTCTTTTCAATGCTGCAAGAACTAAGTGCAATGATTGTTGCGAATAACACAAGTGAGAAAAATTGTTTCATAAATTAATTTGCTCGGGGTTAATTATTTATAAAGATAATATTTTCAAGTTCAGTGGCAGAGTTCCTGTTGCAATTCAACAAATTTTCAGCGACCTTGCGTAAAAATTTATTTATGGAAAATCTGACAAGTATTCAAACAGAAGTCGACGCTTCATTCTTATATGCGCTGTTGGCTGAGCACGAAGAGGATCCGAATGTGGCGCATGTTTTTCGTGAGATGAGCGAAATTGAAATGGGACATGCGAAAGCGTTTTTGAAAAGCAAAGGTCTTTCAGAATCCGATCTGCCAGGCCCTTCAGGAAGAGCGAAGACGTTGAGAAGGATTGGAAAAATATTCGGATATGATTATGTGTTAGGAGTTTTATTGGATACTGAGAAAGGTCTTTCAGCTGGAGTGTTGAATGCACGCAAGAAACAAAACATGCAGAATTCAATTTCAGATACTGCTCACGTTTCCATTCTTAGAAATATTCTTCATACCAATAAAAACATCTCAGGTTCATCATTAGCGCGATTCGAAAAGCGTCATCGGAATGTAGGTGGAAACGCTATTCGCGCAGCTGTTCTTGGAGGTAACGACGGACTCGTTTCGAACTTCAGTTTGGTCATGGGAATAGCGGGCGCTAGTGCAGGAAGTGGACCTGTACTCATGACTGGACTTGCAGGTATGTTGGCCGGAGCACTTTCAATGGCCTTGGGCGAATGGATCAGCGTGAAATCTTCGCAAGAGCTTTCTGAAAATCAAATGGAATTGGAAGCCGAAGAGTTAGAGATCAATCCGGAAGGAGAACAACAGGAAATCGCTCTAATCTATATGGCAAAAGGAATTCCCGAAGCGCAAGCGCGCGAAATGGCAGCTTCTATCATGCAAAACAAAGAACAGGCATTGGATATTTTAGTGCGAGAAGAATTAGGAATTAATGCTGAAGAATTAAAAGGTTCCGCTATGGAAGCGGCTTACTCGTCGTTCTTTTTGTTTATAACCGGAGCAATAATTCCAGTCATTCCATTCTTCTTCACAACAGGATTCACAGCTATTATTTTAAGTACTGTTTGCAGTGCTTTTGGATTATTCGGAATTGGAGCAGCAATTACATTGTTCACAGGAAGAAATGTGTGGTACAGCGGATTTCGTCAAGTGTTATTCGGACTTATTGCAGCTGCAATAACCTTTGGAATAGGCTCTCTGATTGGGGTTTCAATGAGTTAAGGTTCAACAAGAAGTTTTTGAACGATAAATTTCTCGCCTAGTTTCAATTGAAGAACATAGGTACCCGGATGCTCGAATAATTTCCAACGGTTTTCAATGCTTTGTTTTCCTGCGCCGAAGTTTCCAAGCTTGTCGAAGTAAACTTGTTTTCCGTTCGAGTCAAAAACTGTAAGTTCCACATCGCAAAATGAAGTGCTTGAAAATTCAATTCGACACTTTCCACTTGTGGGATTCGGATAAATGGTGAATACACTTTTAGAAATCGGATAACTTGAAACCACCTCGGTAGAATTGGGAACGAGCCATACTTCGTAGAGTGTGTCATTCGGAGAACTTTGTGTTCCATTGTTCTCCCAAAAAATATTTCTTGCTGTACTTCGAATGCCGCCAAGCAA
>CALCNZ010000123.1 GCA_937897625.1 uncultured Flavobacteriales bacterium | reverse complement strand
AAGCAATCCTATGAGAGGCAGTCTTTTCATTTGGTTAAGATTTAAGCGAAGATAAAGTCTTTTTCGTAAATTGCTACCTATGAAAGCACTACTTCAACATGCCTTTGGCTTCGCTATGCTTTTGATTTGCCTGAACATTCACGCGCAAACAGAGACTGGAAAGGCTTCCTTCTATCACAGCAAATTCGAAGGCCACGGAACCTCGAGCGGAGAAGTTTTTAGACAAAGTAAATTCACTTGCGCACACAAATCACTTCCCTTCGGAACCTGGCTAAAAGTCACGTGCATTAAGAACAACAACGTAGTTTATGTTCGAGTAACAGATAGATTACCGAAATCTTCTAAGCGATGCATTGATCTTACTTTAACCGCAGCCACTGAGCTCGACTTCGTAAGAAACGGTCTCACCCAAGTGAACCTCGAGGTTGTTGAAGAATCTTCTGTTCCCGAGCATTTCAAATCGGCCATTGAACTAAAGACTAAGCAGACGAAAAAAGTCAAGTGAACGAAGTTTATTCTCTTTGTTCCTATTTTAGCGCGCGAAATGAAGAATCGATTTTCAACAAATATTATTCTATCTCTTTTGCTTGTGCTTTTCTTGGCTCAAGGAGGAATAGGCTATTTGATTCTTCAATGTAAATTAATTTCAATTAAAGAGGAAATGAAGTCGCTGGTCTTAAGCACAGCCCATGAAGACTCTCTAACACCTATGCATTTCTCAGTTGAAGAATATAAAAATGTCTCTTGGCCTGAAGCCTGGGAATTTGAATACCAAGGAAAAATGTATGACCTTTCGAAAAAGGAAATTCACAGCGATGGATCCATTACATTGTATGCCCTTATAGACGACGAAGAAAATGATTTGAATGCGCTCGTTGAATCGCTTGTTCAGCAGTCTTCCGACAAAAAACAAACGCAAGAACAGCTCAACTTCTTCTTCAAATTGCAATCGCAGTGGGTTTGCGATTTCAATGTTGTTGAAATTCCAATCTCAGAATCTCGTTCCATTCGCCTCGCCTCAAATCGTTTTTTCGTTTCATCTCCACACGTTCGTCTCAACGAACTTCCACCCAATTGTTAAGTTTTTCTTCCTTGCGAAGCACCTTGTGAAACATCTTTCCTTCGGAAAGATGCTTCGCATCTCAAAATTTAACGATTAACAAATAAATTTTATAATGAAACGTATTTTACTATGCGCTGTACTAGCCATTGCTAGTGCTATTAGTGCGCATGCACAAAACATCACAGTTAAAGATTTAACCACACTCGAAACCATTTCAGGCGCTTCGATTTTCATTTCAAAAAACAACATTGAACTTCCGCAACAAATTGGAATCACAAACAACGAAGGTGAATTCCAAGGAAGTATTGAAATGGGAACTGTTTTTATTTCTGCCAATGGCTATGAAATACTTTCCATTCCAACTTCAGAATTGAAGAATGATTACGTTGCGTACCTAGTTGGTTCGAACATGACGCTTTCAGAAATGATTGTGTCGGCAACGCGCAATGCCAATGAAGCAAAGTATGTTGCTCAACCGGTAAGCGCTATTCAACGCAAGGACATTCAATTTATTAATCCAGCTAACGCGGCCGATTTGCTTACGCAAACAGGTACTGCATTCGTTCAAAAAAGCCAGTTGGGTGGAGGTTCTACTATCCTACGCGGATTTGAAGCAAACAAAGTGCTGTATGTGGTTGACGGTGTTCGCATGAACAACGCTATCTACCGCGGTGGACACTTGCAAGACATTCTTAGCCTAGATCCTATGGCTATGGAAAATGTTGAAGTGGCATACGGTCCAAGCGCTGTGGCGTATGGATCAGATGCTTTG
>CALCNZ010000122.1 GCA_937897625.1 uncultured Flavobacteriales bacterium | reverse complement strand
AAGATGCCTGTGTTAATTATTTTTTTTGAATTTCTTGGAAAAGAAAAATAAGCACCTGTTTTTCAGCTCTTTAAGCTTGGAAGAAAGTTACAGAAAATTAATTCACCTCTAATTTTTCAATCAAATACAAAGCAAACCCACTGTTTTTTTCGGAATTCGCAACAGAAATTCGCTTGATTGAAAAACCCGCGTCTTCGTAGGCCCTTGCTCGAGGGTATGCCTCTTCCCTACCCCAGATAATGAGGTAATTGGGGGCGGGTGCAGGAAGTCGCTTGGAATCGTAAAGGGGTTGATGCGTAATTTGCTGTTTCAATTGATCCACAGATTTTTTTTCATTCATGGAAAACGGATGAACAAATTTCCCAACATAATGCATGGGCAACCAAATAAACTCCTCGCCTTTCCAATTGTCGATGACCACATTTTGAAAATCGGAATGCTCGTACAAAGCCTTTGAGGCTTCCAGGTATTTTTTCTTCGGGATGTAGAAGGAATAAGCCAGTGTATAAACGATGGATAGGTAAATTGACCAACGAAAGGCTTTGTGCACTGCGTGCGAGGGTCCTGCGGACGAGGGCACTTCGTGCGAGGGTGCGAAGCACGAATAGCGTTTGGAGATTGCTCTCATCATTAACAACAACACAAAAGGCACTGCTGGCAGCAAGAACCTTTCTTGTCTGTTCGGGAAGACCAAGTGGAACACAATGAAGATTGTGATGCCGATGAAAATTGGGAAGGTGTTCGAATGTTGCGGGGCAACGAATGTCGGAGACGAATGTCCTGCGGACGAATGCCTTCGGCGAAGTGATAACAGGAAAACTATTGTTACGACGGGGAAGACATAGTATGTCACTAATGCTAAGTAAGAAAAAACATTGCTTGGATAATCGGAGAAATGGGTTGCGTTGTAAGATTGATAGTCCAGTAAATGCTGATAAATGGGCTTGTGCCAAAATATGAGATTGTCGATTTGAGTGAGGGCGAAGCCGAGGGTGAAGGCGATTCCGAAGAGGAGGGCCCCACTCCATTTGCGCTTCCATAAAAGATACAATCCTAATGTGAGTGGAAAGAATACCAATTGGTAGCGCATTCCAACCGAAAAAGAAAATGCGAGTGCAGCAAGAATTACAGCGCTGATTCGCTCGTGTTGGAAATATTTCAACACATACAAATAGGCCAATAAGACAAACGGAATGCAAGCGGTTTCAACCAATTGATGCACACTGAAAACGGTAACCACTCCGCCGAAAACCCAAAACCAAATGGCATACATGCGCCATTGAACCGACGTGATCAATCGCTCAGCGAGTTTCACAAAAAGGTAAACTCCCCACAAACTCAAAGCGGCATGAAACCAGCGAAGCACAAAGGCTTGAATAAACGGATGCACAATTCCGAAGAAAGCACAGATCTTCAAGATTAAGAAATTCAAAAAATAATAGGCGTAACTGAATGGTTGCGCATCTGGAGTTTCGTTGTAGGCATTGGGATACCAGTTGTGGTAATTCTCTCCGTGTACCCAAGAAGATGCGGGTTCAACGGCCAAGAAATGATCGTCGGACATGATATACCCTTCCGAAAAAATTGCGGCAATTAAACGCACAACCGCTGCTGCCAGTAGGACGCGGCGAAGCCACTTCCCTTCACGCGAAAAAAAATAGTCTAACTTTTTTTTCATGTTTGAAGCACTCCAACGGAATAAGCACGCTCAGCTGGCGCATTCGACGCGGCTTCCAGGCCAAGGCTAATCCATTTCCGGGTATCGGTCGGATCAATCACGGCATCTAACCACAAGCGCGATGCAGCATAGTAAGGAGAAGTTTGCTCGTCGTATTTCGATTTGATGCGGTTGAACATTTCGGCTTCACGCTCAGGGGTGATGGTCTCGCCTTTCGCTTTCAACGATGCCACTTCAATTTGAAGCAACACCTTCGCAGCTTGCGCACCACCCATAACTGCAACTTGCGCAGTTGGCCAACCCACAATTAAACGCGGATCGTAAGCCTTTCCGCACATCGCGTAGTTACCAGCACCGTAGCTGTTCCCCATTACAATCGTGAACTTCGGCACAACACTGTTGGCCTGCGCATTCACCATTTTCGCGCCGTCTTTAATAATTCCTCCGTGTTCGCTCTTGCTTCCCACCATGAATCCGGTTACGTCTTGCAAGAAAACCAACGGGATATTTTTCTGATTGCAGTTCATGATGAAACGAGCCGCCTTATCAGCGCTGTCGCTATAAATCACACCTCCGAACTGAATCCCGTCTTTCTTGCTCTTGATCACTTCGCGCTGATTCGCGACTATACCTACCGACCATCCGTTGATGCGGGCATATACGCACACAATGCTCTTTCCGTATTCGGCTTTGTATTCCGTGTATTCGCTGTTGTCTACCAAACACTCGATCGTTTCACGCACTTCGTACGAAGTGGTTCTGTCGGTGGGAAGAATTCCCAAGACATCTTCGATCTTGCGTTTCGGAAGTGACGCTGCAATGCGATCGAATCCAGCATCTTTCGAAACCTTACCTTGAGAACTCAACAGCTTCTTCAGGGTATCCAAAGCGTCTTTGTCGTTCGCTGCTTTGTAATCGGTAACACCACTGATCTCGCAATGCGTGGATGCTCCGCCAAGTGTTTCGTTGTCCACTTCCTCGCCAATGGCGGCTTTCACCAAGTATGAACCTGCCAGGAAGATGCTTCCGGTCTTATCTACAATAAGAGCTTCGTCGCTCATGATGGGCAAGTAGGCACCACCCGCCACGCAGCTTCCCATAACGGCAGCGTATTGCGGAATGCCCATGCTGCTCATGCGTGCGTTGTTTCTGAATATTCTTCCGAAGTGTTCTTTGTCGGGGAAGATCTCGTCTTGCATAGGCAAGTACACCCCGGCGCTATCTACCAAATAAATAATCGGAATATGATTCTCCATGGCAATCTCTTGCGCACGAAGGTTCTTCTTCCCGGTAATCGGGAACCACGCGCCGGCCT
>CALCNZ010000121.1 GCA_937897625.1 uncultured Flavobacteriales bacterium | reverse complement strand
CGTGCGAAGCACATTCGCGTAGCATTCGCCTATCGGCATTCGTGCTCGCACATCATTTCTCATTAAAAACGTCCCTGCAGCACACTTTTAAGTACGAATAAATGTATAAAACAACACTTTTCATGAGATATAGATAAAATCACTACATTTGCAGCATGAAGAGAGCCGCGTATCAAAACTTACTGGATTGGAAGAATAATCCTGCGAGAAAGCCATTGATCATACAAGGGGCTAGGCAGGTTGGGAAAACATTTCTCATGAAGCACTTCGGGGAAAATGAATTCGAGCAGGTGGCTTATTTCAATTTTGAATCACAGCCCCTACTCTGCAATTTGTTTGCTGAGGAACTTTCTCCTCGCAAGATTATACAGGGACTTGAACTTCTGTCCAATCAGACCATTGACCCTAAAAACACGATGATCATCTTTGATGAAATTCAAGCCTGTAAAAATGCAATTACTTCATTAAAGTATTTCCAGGAAGATGATACTTCTTACTTCATAGTTGCCGCAGGTTCTTTGCTCGGAGTAGCTATTCACCAAGGTGTATCATTTCCTGTTGGAAAGGTGAGTTTTTTAAACTTGTATCCATTCAATTTCTTGGAGTTTCTAGAAGCAATGGGAAAGCAAAAATGGGTTGATCTCATTTTAGAACAGCAACATGATCTGATTGCCAAGCTTGCAACTGAATTAGAAGCTCTACTCAAGGACTACATTGTCATTGGCGGAATGCCAGCCGTGGTTATGCAATTTGCGGCAACAGGAAAATACCAGGCTTGCAGAAACACTCAGTTGGAAATTTTGCAAGCCTATGAAAATGATTTTTCGAAGCACGCTCCTATTCAACAGCTGCCTCGAATTAGGCAAGTTTGGCAATCCATCGTATCGCAATTGGCCAAAGAGAATTCAAAATTCATATACAGTGTTCTTCGAAAAGGAGCTCGGGCAAAAGACTTCGAGTTGGCTATTGAATGGTTAAGTGATGCCGGATTGATTCAAATTGTATCTCGAGTTAAAAAACCCGGCCATCCGCTCAAATCATATGCCGCCTGGGAAGATTTTAAAATCTATTTAAACGACACGGGATTATTGGGTGCCATGGCACAATTGCCCACCGATGTTGTTTTAAAGGACCATCAATTGTTCACTGAATTCAAGGGAATACTCACCGAGCAATATGTCTTACAGCAATTGATTTCCATGGGACACAAAGGATACTATTGGCACCCTGAAAATGCCAAAGCCGAAGTCGATTTTCTTATTACACATAACGACGAAATACTTCCAGTCGAGGTAAAAGCCGCTCGCAACGTAAAGTCGAAAAGTCTGTCTGTCTACCACGCCCAGTATCCCACCGCAAAAGCCATCCGCCTCTCCCTTCTCCCCTACAAAGAGCAAACCTATATGACCAACATTCCGTTGTATAGTTTTGTTGGAACCATGAACTACTTTGTTTGAACTTCGTTGTTGAACTGCGTTATTCCTACTACGTAATTGGAAAACCTTCGGTTTTATTCCTACTATGTAATTAGAAAACTAAAGGTTTTATTACGAAGTAGGAATTACGAAGTAGGAATTACGAAGTAGGAATTACGAAGTAGGAATTACGAAGTTCCAACCTTCCCTTTTCTTCCCTTTTCTTAACCTTTCGTCGAAGCACATTCGCGAAGCATTCGCCAACGGCATTCGTCGTAGACTTTCAAAAAAAATTATTTGCCTCAAATAATTTTTTTTATGTTTGCATTGTATTTCGAACCTTAAATGGTACCAACCGAGTGAAGACACCACGGTGGTAAAACAATACGGGCTTCAGGCCAAAAACAACGTATGCTGCCTTTTGTAGATCGAAGTACAAAAAAGTTTAATGTTTTACTAAATCCTTTTTTGTATGAAAAAGCAACTCATTGTTCGCTTAAAATCGGGACTCGAGCTTACGTTCGTCTCGAACGAGGTTAGCCTCGACAACACATTCATTCCGGTAGCGCCGTTGCTGAATGAAAACGATTTCCCCCTTCTGCTTCACTTCACACATGCGGCGTTGGTGACTACGCTGAATCTCTCCAAAATGCCCGACTGTGTGTTGTTGCATTTGAAGGAAGATTACAGTCCGAAAAGCGCGGCCTTCTGTTTCAACCGCAGCGAAGGAGACTTCACCGTTCAATCACAGTGCAAGCGCGTCTTGTTCATTCCCTCACCTATTCCTTTTCAGCTTTCTGAAATCGAGTCCATTAAATGTTTAACGAGGGTTCGTTGAACGAGGGCTGCAAGCAGCGAGGGTCTGAAAGACGAGGGTTCGTTGAACGAGGGCTGCAAGCAGCGAGGGTCCGATGGACGAGGGTTCTACGAACTAAAAAGAAATTAATAAATTAAACTATGCATCCACTAATTCATCATGGCTTTCCAGAAGGAGAACCCATTGCCACGAGTGTCTTGAAATATACGGGGATAGATATTCATGCACACACCCTCGAGGAAACGCTGAAACTCCTAGCCTATCATCACGCCCAAGCCCGCAGTCGGTTATCGCCTACCACTGCGCAATTCGGGGCGCAGTCGCTTCGGTTGAAATACGATTATTTGGTCAAACAATTAAAGTTGCATCATAAGGGTGAATGAGACTGAAAGCAAATTTCATTTAATCGCCCCGACATAGAATGTTGCACTAGTGCGAAGCACATTCGCGAAGCATTCGCCAACGGCATTCGTCGCAGACATCAGTTGCCCTCGTGCGAAGTACATTCGCATAGCATTCGCCCGAAGGGCATTCGTTGCCTAGCAAAATCAGTGCTTCTCTCTTCACTCAAAGGTTTTCCAATTCATTCCTAAATAATGAAGATCTGACAAGATACTGCTTGAATGAAACTAAAATTTCGTCAACTTAATGTATGACAAAATCGTCAACTTGATAGCTGACATTTGAGCTATGGATAAAGATGAACTGAAAGCACAAATTGGAAAACGATTAGTAGAGCTACGTTCTAAAAAGGGATGGAGC
>CALCNZ010000120.1 GCA_937897625.1 uncultured Flavobacteriales bacterium | reverse complement strand
TACGAGATAAACATCGGTGACTGGAGTTCAGACGTGTGCTCTTCCGATCTCATGATTTCATTTTCTCATTTACTCACTGGGATCTAATTTCTCAATTTCCTTTTTTATTTCTTCTATCAATTGTTGCTCTGTTGGCAAATAAAGTTGGTACTTACTTGCAATTATAGTGGTGTTATTTTCTGGCAAAGTGATTTTTACTACCGCATCATTCTTATCTGTGCACATCAAAATACCAATTGTCGGGTTCTCAAAATCTTGCTTTTCAAAGCGATCGTAATAATTCACATACATCTGAAGTTGACCTATGTCCTGATGTGTGAGCTTTGTGGTTTTTATTTCAATGATTACAAAACACTGCAAAAGTCTGTTAAAGAAAACTAAATCAATAAAAAACTCATCTCCTTCAACATGAATACGTTTTTGTCTTGCTACGAATGTAAATCCGTTACCCAATTCCAAAATAAAATCATGTAAATGAGTAATGATAGCATTTTCTAAATCTCTTTCATAATAAGCCGCTTCTCGATTTAATCCCAAAAACTCGAGTACCATTGGATCTTTAATAATCTCTTTCGCATCAATTGGAAGTTTTTCTTCCCGAGCCACAGCTAACACCGATTTCATATCATTGCTTAATAATAACCGCTCAAATAACTGACTATTGACTTGCCTCTCTAACTGCCTCGCTGTCCAATTGTTTTTCTCGGCTTCGGCTATATAAAAATCCCTTTTATCCTCATTATCAATTCGTACTAAAGTCCTGTAATGTGTCCAACTAAATTGCGAACGCAGTGCGTTCGTATTTGGAAAAGTTCTATAAAACTGTCTATTCAATTCTAACTGCCGAATAGAGAATCCTGTTCCAAACTGAGGTTGAAATTCATTTGAAATGGATTTTATTAAGAAACTTCCATAATCTGCTCTAGATTTTCCTTGCTGCTCTTCTTCAAAAATAACTTTTCCAATATGCCAATACATGAGCACTCTCTCAGCGTCAACGGAGCGGATTGCTCTTGATTGAGAAACACTAATTATCTCTAATATTTCAGCAACTACTGATTTTTTCAATTCCATTTTTCTCGTTAATTGCTATTCCAATTTGATGTATTTCAAATTCTTCCGAAGACTTAATTACTCTTTATCTCTCTTTCAGATTCCATTTTCAATTAATGCGGGCGAATAATCATTCGCCCCGATGGGATTTACCAACCTAAAATTTTCCACCCCTCTCCAATCTCAGCACCCGGCAAAACATTCGGAGTTTGATTCTTTCCAACACGAGCTGCTTCACGAGCAACATTCTGAGAAACTTCAGAAATAATGGTTTCTAGATTACCTTGACCCTTGTTAGCTTGTAAATTCTTCAACAAAAAATAAGTGAAGTAACCGTGTTGTTTCTCGCGATAAACCGCGCTTGCTTCATTGCCTGAACTAGATGCTAACACAACTAAATTTCCTGGAACGGCTTCTACTTTCGCTTTAACCTTCACTCCTTTCATGGCTACTAGCTCTTTGTTACGCGCACCGCCACTGAAACAAGCATCGAGAATAACTGTGGTCTTCTTTGTTGGGTATTTCGACAATTCATCGTAAATAGAAGTCAGCGCGATTCCATTCGATGGTTGAGTTCCACTTACATCAACAGGAATCAAATAAGGAATGTTTGTTCCTTCTTCAGGCAATCCATGTCCGCTGTAGTAAAACAACAACTCAGCTTGGCCATTCTCGACCAACCCTAATTTAATCAACTTCGCCAATTCTTGGGACATCTGACCACGAGTGCCATCAACCACAACAAAAATATTATCTTTCGGATAGCCCAATGTCTTTTCGCAATATTCCGCAAAAACACGCGCGTCATTAGCAGCAAAATCTACATTGACTTCTTTGTCTAAAGAAGTCTGATATTTCGAATAATCTTCGTTTCCAATAATCAATGCATACTTCTTTTTATTGGAAGATAAACCAATTGGAATATCCTTATCAACATCGCTGCGCAATGATGCTACGGCAATATTCACACCCTCTTCCTTCTTCGAAGTGACAATCATCTTTTCCGCTGCTAAAGCCTGATTTAGGGCAAATGAATGATTCCAATCCGAAGAAAATTTTCCAATAGATTCACTCACATATGCATTCAAATTCAAACTTGTTCCTAGGAACTTAGCATTCAAAATAAATTCAAATTCAATGCTACGAGTTTCGCCTGGTTCAAGAGTCCCAATGTTCGTAATCTCATCTCCGCTTTGCATGAAAACATTTTCAGGAACAGGCAACTTAACTGTTACATTTTTCGCAACTCCTTGACCGGTATTCTGAACCAACAATTGCAAGGCAAATGGTTTACGCAATTCCAAAACAGTGGATCCATTATTTGAAAAAACAACGTGATCAACGATAGCAACCGCAGGAGCTACGAACTTCTTCGTGTCTATTTCCAATTTCACAACAGGCGGATTAAACCCGTTGGGCTCTTCAATATCAATTGAGATTTCAATCTTGCCATCAACGGTATTCATGTTACTTGAAAGAGGAATATTGTATGCCATTGTCTTGCCCTTTCCACATACCGCAAGAGGTGTTGAAGCGGCAAGGGTAATACCGGAATTACTTCCAACCACTTTCACTAAGGCCTTTAGATTGAGACCATCGCCCGTGCCGGTATTCTGTAATTGAAACTCAATGCTGCATTGCTCATTCGCGTTAATGGCATTGTTACCGTCGGCATCTTTGAATTGCAAAGAACCCGCAACGAAATCAAGAATGGGCGGTTCAACTTTCTTTTTAATGCTGAAAGTGTATGTTGGACTCACAGCCTCTGTTTGAGAAAGGGAAATACTGACTAAGCAAATTGAAAAGAAGAAAAGAAGTAAATTTTTCATGAAGCTAATTTACGAAGTATATTTACACTATGCGTCAAGTAATTACACTCCTTTTTGCGTTTTCTTTTATTGCCTGCTTTGCTCAGAAAGAGAAAGAAGTTAAAGCAAGTTATTCGATGGAACTTCCTAAGAACGTTACCATGGAGCAATTGGAACAGCGCTGCATTGAACAAGCACGATTAAAAGCCATTGGAGATGCGTTTGGATATGCCCTTACTGAGACAACGGTAGATAACACGCAAGAAGGAAATTCAGGACTAGACAACTCCTTTGCGGTGCTCACAAAAACAAATGTACAAGGGGAATGGATCCGCGATAAATCTGAACCCGAATTACTTTGGGAGCCATCAGGAAAAACACTAAAACTTACCACAACTGTTCATGGCACAATTCGCGAGTTTCCAAAAGTAGGTAAAGCGAATATTGAAATTCATTTGTCGAACGATAAGTACATGACTAACGAAGTGACTCAGTTTAAAAATGGACAGGATTTATTCGCTTCTTTTCAATCTTCAGCGAAAGGACATTTAAGTGTTTTCTATGTTGACCATTCGTCTCAAGAAGTATATAGACTTATTCCTTCAGCAACAGGCAACGATCTCAACACGGTGGAATTACAGTCCGATAAAATTTACCAACTTTTTCAAACGCCTTCTCCTTTCGCTGAAAACAAGTCAATCCCTTCATTAGAACTCGGACTTCCTACAGGAAAAGACATCCAAATGGACGAGCTTGTATTTTTTTATTCTCCAAAAGACATTCGCAAGCCGAGCTTAAACTACAACGCAGATGCAAAAATGTATCTCATGAAGTATTCAGACTTCGAGCAATGGAAGACCACTTCGGTGCAATCGAATCCAGAGGCCGTGGTGAAAAGTGTTGCGATTACGATAATAAAATAATCACCTTCGGTGATCAATTGCTGCGCAATCAATCTTTCAGATCAATCACTTCGTGATCCATTCCGCGAATCAATCGCAAGCGATCCAAGGAACTACGTTATTGGAAAACTTTCAGTTTTATTCCTATTCCATAATTGGAACTTTGTTGTTGGATAATTACGCAGCAGGAATTACGCAGCAGGAATTACAAAGTAGGAATTACGAAGTAGGAATTACACAGTAGGAATGAAATCTATGATTTTCCAATTACGCAGTTCCTACCTTTTCTTAAAAAAGAACATCACAATCAACGGTGAATACAACAACTCTGCAAACAACGCAATGAAGAGCGTTAAGCTTACGAGTAAGCCAATGTAATGCGTCCCCAAGAAGTCGCTAAAGATTAAGGTGAGGAAGCCGCCGCTGAGAATGAGTGTGGTCACAATCATGGCTTTTCCCGTTGTGAGAAAGGTTCGCTTAACCGCGTAGTTCACACTTAATCCTTCACCCAATAAACTCTTCACACGAGCTAAGAAATGGATTGTATCGTCAACCGCAATTCCAAAGGCTATGTTGAAGATGATGCTCGTACTTACTTTCAACGGAATGCCCGTGAAGCCCATTATTCCGGCGACAATCAACAACGGAAATAAATTCGGAAGTATGGTTAGCGGAATCATGCGCCACGACTTATAGACAATGCCCATGATGATTCCAATAACCAAAACACTAATGAACAAATCCCAAACAGTATTCTCGATTAAACTTCGGTTGTTGACGTCGATTAAGTGAGCGGTCCCGGTGATTTTTCGATTCGATAAATCGGGACAATTCGCATCAATGAACGCATTCAATTTCGCATTGCACGAATCGAAATGCAATCTGCCGATGTCGCCGACTTTTCCGCTAATGCGCAAGGTGTGCGTGCTGTCGTTATAGGCCAATGCGGTTGCCCGCGCAATGGGTCCTTGCTGCAATAAATTCGCTATCTCGTTCAACTCTTTCGTTGAATCTGGAATGGTGTAATATTCTTCCGACCCGAAGTTCAAGGTCTTGTTCGACTCCTTCACCAATTGGGCATAGCCGAGCATGGCCCCTACTCCGTATTCATTCCGTAAATACAATTCCAACGTGTCTAATTGCTTCAACACTTTCACTGATCGAATTGCGCTGTCGTTGGGTAAGACAATGCCCAATTCAAACGGACGACACCCTGCGAATTCCTTTTCCATGAACGAAAACTCTTGCTTCAAAACATGGTCGTCTTTCAAGTCTTCCAACATCTTGTTGTCTACCACAATGGTTGAAACGCCCCATGCACTTATTGCTAAAGCAACGATTCCCCCTATCCATATCGACTTCCGATTTCGAAGCACCCACATAAATCCATTGTGCAATTTCGAGGTCCAGAAATCGTCTGACAACGCAAAGTTGTTCATCCGTTTGGGCTTCCCTAAAATCAATATGGCTGGAAGCAACGTGTAAGTAAGTCCGTAGGCCAATAGCACTCCCACTGCTGTGTAAATCCCAAAATCAGATATGGGTTGAATGTTCGAAAACACCAAGGTGAAAAAGCCAATGGCCGTCGTTAATGCCGTTAAGAACGTGGCCAAGCGAATGCTCTTGAACGCATAGCGAATGGCTTCAACTTTCTCTTTGCCTTTACGAAGTTCTTGCATGTATTTCGTGAGGACATGCACCGAGTCGCTCATTCCGACTACAAACAGAATGGTTGGCAAAACAGTAAGCATGAGATCCAAATCTTTGCCCATGATCTTCAAGAATCCGAGCGTCCAGATGATGCTTAACAACACAACGGTGGTTGGAATGACAATTCCCCATCCGCTGCGGAAAGCGATAAACAAAAAGATCGTGGTGAGGACTAAACTTATTGAAATGAAAAGCGCCAACTCTTTAATCATGAGCTCTACATAGAGCTTCTGTCCGAGCGCGCGACCAATGACATGCGATTTTTTAAATTGAAATTTATCGACTTCAACCTGTATGTTCTTCGCCAAATCATCACATTTCTCCTTGCTTAACATTTGCGTATGCTTCATGTTAATGGCCACCGACTTGCCGTTTGTTCCGAAAAACACACCCACATAGGAAGGCGATTTCCAAATGGCTATTGAATCTTGCTTGAACGATTGAGCTGAATTCGCGGAAAGCAGAGGCGTCTCGAACACTCCGCCAAACAAGGGATCCACGGCATAAGTCATAAGCGAAGTTGGTCCCACGCATTCTTCCACATTCGGTAATGCCTGAAGTTTTTTCGTTAATGAATCGACATGGGATAGAAAGGTCGAATCGAAAATGCTTCCTTCGTTCTCCAGCGCAACAATAAAAAAGTCGTTATCGGTCTCGAACGATTTGCGGAATTCAAGGTAGTATTCGGTATCGGGATCGTTCTTCGGAAAAAAGTCTT
>CALCNZ010000119.1 GCA_937897625.1 uncultured Flavobacteriales bacterium | reverse complement strand
GTGTTCTTCGCGGTGGCAGTTGGATCAGCGATGCGTCCTACTGTCGCACTGCGTTTCGGCTTGGGTACGATCCAGGCAACAGGAACCTCAACTTCGGGTTCCGGCTTGTTTTGCCCGCAGTTCGTTGAGGCCAAGCAAGCTCGAGCCCCGAGAAAGCGGAGCGCGAGGGGCGAGAGTATTAATTTAATAGGGTTATGCAAATAGAGATTTTTTATTTGGAAGAAGGCGACATGGAAGGATTGGAAAAATGTAATTTGTTTCTCCGGTCGAATAAAATTCTCGCTGTAGAAAGCTCCTTCGCTTCCAGTCAAAACGTGAAGTGGTCTATTTTAATTAGGTATATTCCAGGCAATCAAAAGAAAATTGCGAGTGCTAATACAGACAGGATAGACTACAAAGAAGTTTTAACGGAACATGAATTCGCACGATACGCTAAAATGCGTGATGCAAGAAAAGTTATGTCCGATGAAATGCAAATTCCCGCATATGTTATTTTTACAAATGAAGAACTTTCCCATTTGTCAAAATTGGAAAAGTTAACACTTGAAAATATTTCAAGCGTAGATGGAATAGGCCTCAAAAAGAAAGAGAAATTTGGTTCAAGATTTATAGAGTTGTTCAATCAAATTTCAAACATTCAGTGAAACGGGTTGGCAATCTAATAAAGAAAATTGCGGACCCAGAAAATATTGCATTGGCTTTTTACAAAGCAGCAAAAGGTAAATGGCACAAATCGGAGGTTATGTATTTCTCGGAAAATATAGAGAAAAAAGTCAAAGAGCTTCAAGTTCTTCTTTTGCAAGGAAAATTAACCCAAGGTCGGTATTGTTTCTTTGATATTTATGATCCAAAAAAACGAACGATAGCCGTTGCGCCTTTTGAACACAGAGTTGCGCATCATGCCATTATGAATATCTGCGACACCTACTTCGATAATAAGCAGATTTATCACAGCTACGCTTGTCGCAAAGGAAAGGGAAGCGCTGCCGCCGTTGACTATGTTAAAAATAATATTTGTTCTTCCCTTTGGTATTTGAAATTAGACGTACGGAAATATTTCGATTCAATTCCACATGAACAGCTAAAGTGTAATTTGCGAAACGTTTTTAAAGATGAACAGTTGTTGATTTTGTTCAATGAAATAATTGACAACTATCATATAACTTCGGCTTGCAGAGGAATTCCAATCGGAAATTTAACCAGTCAGTATTTTGCCAATCATTATCTTGTAAAAATAGATAGATTCATCAAAGAGGAATTAAAGGTTAAGTTTTATGTCCGATACATGGACGATATGCTTTTATTTAACCTCAGTAAGGTTGATGCGTTGCGATTTGAGAAATTGATAAGAGATTGTTTATTTTCAGAATTGTCCTTAGCTTTGAAAATATCGCAGATAAATCGTGTTTATTGTGGAATTCCGTTTTTAGGATATAGAATTTACAAGCACACGATCAAGTTGGGTAATGTAGCTCGTTCGAGATTTGTCAAACGTTCGAACCATTATCGCAGAGCTTTTGAACATAATATTATGACTGATGAAGACGTTGCGGTTAGGATGCGGGCATTATTGGCATTTGCAGATAGGGCAGATATTTATGCGTTAAAAAAAAAGATTAACTTAGTCCACGGAAGTAGTTTGTAGAAAGGGTCAGAACCGTGTTCTTCGCGGTGGCAGTTGGAACAACAATGCGAACAACTGTCGCACTGCGAATCGGAATAGGAACAATCCAGACAACAGGAACAACAACAACGGGTTCCGGCTTGTATTGCCCGCAGCTCATTGAAGAGCGTTGCTTCAACGAACAGAACGGCTTCCAGTCCTTCTTTTTAAGGCGAATTAATTTTCAAAAACTTCTTAGTAAAGCATGAAAGGGAGTTTTTGATTTTATCGCATTCTGTTTGTCATTCAGTTTGTTACTCTAAAATCAAGAAAGAGAAACAGAATCAGACGGTGAGCTAGAATGAGAGGAATTGAAACAGGATGTTCACTTCCAACCTCGC
Organism: uncultured Flavobacteriales bacterium; assembly: GCA_937897625.1. Taxonomy (GTDB): domain Bacteria; phylum Bacteroidota; class Bacteroidia; order Flavobacteriales_D; family Sanyastnellaceae; genus CAIZGX01. The sequence continues at coordinate 4,987 of CALCNZ010000119.1, read as the reverse complement.
TCCAAAGCCAAGTTCAACAATTTTTTGAAGTGTTGAAATTCGAGCTTCTTTCAGGTCGTTCTCAATCTTTGCGATTGATTCGAAGAATTGATCATGAAGTGATTGATCTGAAAGATTGATTGCGCAGCAATTGATCAACGAAGTTGATTTTATCGAATCACCACCGGCTTCACCCCTCTATAAGTCTCCGGCATCATTCCCACATCTGCGCCAATGTAGGTCGGGTCGCAGTAGACATAGTCTTTTCCGTTGAATTGAATAATGGCATCCGTATTTTTTTGTTCTTTCAACTGAACCGCCATAGCCACGTGGCCAGGATAATTCAATCCAAAGGTTTCAACACCCACAAGCTCTGTGATGAGCGCGTTCAACAAAAACGTGCGATCCTCGCAGTCGGCAAACGGATAAGCCAAGACTTCTTCAGGGATACAGAATTTTTCATGTTGAAATTGATCTTGATCGGTTTTGTATGGAATACTTTGACAAACCAAAGCGTACAAATAACGAACCTGCTCGCGCTCGCTTCCACACGCTTGAAGTTTTGCATCCAACGCTTTGTGCAGCCTCTCTTTGAAGGAAACTGGCAAAGGCTGACCGAAATAATAATCTAATTCAGTCTGTGGAATCGTAGCATCGAAGGTGGTGCGATACGTTAAATAGGGTAGAGTCACGTGCTGAGCATTTCGATTGTAACTAAAATCGAAACTACGGTCAGTCCATTTCTCGGGGAACTTGGCCGATGGGGAATTGACTAACGTGAAAATAGTATTCGCACTTTCATGCTGCGAAGTATACGTGAACAAAGAGCTTGGTGATTTTTCATCCAACACGAAATAGTTGTGTCCGTTAAATTCATAAAACGATTTTGCATAAAGCATATCGTTGAACGGAAGCGTAAGAACAACTTGATCGTCGCTATACATAATTCGCGCGTCATACCCCATCTGCACCAAGGAGAACCACACAAATAAATTCTGATTGTTCTTGCTTGAAAAATTACTCTTAGCAACCTGCTGAACCATCTCATAAACACCCCAGTCTGAAAGCCCAAATTCTTTTTTCTGGTAGTTGAAATACGCCAACAATAAATCATAATCCCTTTCTGAACAACTCTTCCAGTACGCCGTTATCGAACTCGGATCCGGACTTCCCACAAGCGTGGGCCACTTGCCGGAAAGCATAATCATCTTCCATTCATTACCAAATAAACTTTCGTTCTGAAATTGAAACGCTTTGTTGAAAGCTAATTCCTGTGGAAGGTCCTGTGGAAGGTCCTGCGGAAGGTCCTGTGGAAGGTCCTGTGGAAGGTCCTGTGGAAGGTCCTGCGGAAGGTCCTGTGGAAGATCTTGCGCAGCAGCTTCGGAACGACCTTGCGCAGCATCTTGTGAAACATCCGGCTTATAAACTGGCGGAGCAACCGGCTTCGGTTTTTCACTGGCTGGTTTGGAAGGAAAAAGATCTTCTCGTTTCCAATTGCCCTCAAGCATTTTTGAAAAGGCCTTGTCTCGCTCAGTTCTCAAAGAGTCCATCTCATGATTGACTTTCTGTTCAAACTGATTCATTTCTTTCTCGCGTTGCTGCTTGAATTTCTCGAAATCAGAAACTTGACCGAGAGAGAGAACAGTGAAAAAAGAAATTGAAATGAGAAGAAGTAAATTTTTCATTGTTCTAAAGATAACAAAAATGCCGACGATTTGTCGGCATTTTTTGTGCGGAAAAGGGGGGATTCGAACCCCCGGTACAGTTTCCCGTACGACAGTTTAGCAAACTGTTGGTTTCAGCCACTCACCCACCTTTCCTAACGGCTGTTCCTCTTCTTCAAGAGGAGTGCAAATGTAAACCGACATTCCTATATTTCAAATTTTTTTTCTATTCCTTGCCGAAGCGCTCCTTCAACACAGCAAAGAGCCTGTGCGTGGGCAATCCCATGACGTTGAAATAACTTCCTTCCAGATTCACAATTCCAACCAAGCCAATAAAATCCTGTGCGCCGTAACTCCCCGCTTTATCAAAGGGCTTGTAGTGCTCAATGTAATATTCAAGCTCGCGCTCGCTCATTTCAGCAAAGGTCACTTTGGTGCAATCGGTAAACGATTCTTTCCATTCCGAAGTAGCTAAACAAACACCTGTAAAAACCTCATGACTTCTTCCGCTTAACTGCTTCAACATAGAAAGTGCTTCGGCTTTATCTGCCGGTTTGTTAAGCAACATTCCTTCCACATGAACAACAGTATCGGCTGTAATTACCAATTCATTCATTTCTGCGGTTTCCATTAAAGCCGCCGCTTTCCTTTCGGCCAAGCGCTGCGCCACTTCAGTCAAAGGCCAAGAAGGGTCAATGCTTTCGTCTACATCAGAAACACGAACTTCAAACGTCAATCCCATTCCAGTCAACAACTCTTTCCTTCGCGGAGAGCCCGATCCTAAGACTAACTTGTAGTTGTTCATCAACGGTAATAATTCTTCCATGACTACAAATTTACATCGTAAATTTGCGCGCATGCATCAATTAGTTCTTATCCTCGACTTCGGTTCGCAAGTCACACAACTCATTGCACGTCGCTTGCGCGAGCACAACGTCTACTGTGAAATTAAACCTTGGAACAAAGTCACTTCCATTCCTGAAAATTGTGTTGGAGTTATTTTATCTGGAAGCCCCTACAGCGTTCATCAAGAAGGATCGCCACTTCCTGCGGTTTTCGATATAAATCCGAATTTACCCATGTTGGGAATTTGCTACGGCGCACAGCTCATGGCACACATGAACGGAGGAAAAGTAGAACGAAGCACACACCGCGAATACGGTCGTGCGAACTTAATCAGTCATCAATCGAATCATGTCTTATTCCAAGGCATTCCCGACAATTCACAGGTGTGGATGTCGCACGGAGATACCATCACCGGACTTGGCGATAACATGGAAATTATCTGCAGTACAGAGAATGTAAAAGTTGCAGGATACGCCTTCAAAGACAGACCAGTTTATGGAGTGCAATTTCATCCAGAAGTTTTCCATTCCACCGATGGTGGAACCATGCTGAAAAACTTCGTAGTGAATGTTTGCGGATGCAAACAAGACTGGACGCCTGCTTCTTTCGCCGACGAAACCATCGCAGATCTAAAAGTTAAATTAGGTAACGATAAAGTTATCCTAGGTCTCAGCGGCGGCGTAGACAGCAGCGTTGCTGCAGTGCTTATTCACAAAGCCATTGGCGCAAACCTTCACTGCATCTTCGTGAATAACGGATTGCTTCGCAAAGACGAATACGAAAGCGTGCTCGATAGCTACAAGCACTTAGGACTAAACGTTAAAGGCGTCGACGCAAGTCAATTGTTCTACGACGCGCTCAAAGGTCTTTCAGATCCTGAAGCAAAAAGAAAAGCCATCGGCAAAACATTCATCGATGTTTTCGATGAAGAAAGCAAATTGGTGGAAGGCGCGAAATGGCTCGGACAAGGCACCATCTATCCAGATGTGATCGAATCGGTTTCCGTTTCCGGAGGTCCTTCAGCAACCATTAAAAGCCACCACAACGTTGGCGGATTACCCGATTACATGAAGCTTTCGTTGGTTGAACCGCTTCGCTTGTTGTTCAAAGACGAAGTGAGAAGAGTAGGGCGTGAGCTTGAAATTCCAAATGCAATTTTATCTCGTCATCCCTTCCCAGGTCCAGGTTTGGGTATCCGAATTCTTGGCGACATCACCCCTGAAAAAGTACGCGTTCTTCAAGAAGTTGATGCGGTTTGGATCAACGGTCTGAAAGAAGCAAATCTCTACGACGAAGTGTGGCAAGCAGGCGCAATCCTTTTGCCCGTGCAGAGTGTAGGTGTTATGGGCGACGAGCGCACATATGAAAATGCCGTAGCATTGCGTGCTGTAACCAGCACCGACGGAATGACCGCAGACTGGGCACACTTGCCCTACGAGTTCTTGGCGAAAGTGAGTAACGACATCATCAATAAAGTGAAAGGAGTGAACCGCGTGGTATATGATATCAGCAGCAAACCTCCCGCGACGATTGAATGGGAATAAAATTTGTTACCTTTAGTTTAATGAAAAAAATAGCATTCCTCTTTCTTGTGTTATTGGCTACCGCTTCGGCCTTTGGTCAGAACTGCAAGAACTACCATGTGGTCACTACCGGAGAAACGCTGTATCGAATTTCGCGTATTTATGGATTAACCATTGCCGAGATTCAAGCCCTTAATCCGGGATTGGTAACAACCGTAAAATTAGGCGAACACATTTGTCTTCCCAATTCAATAAAGCCAATTCAATCGGAAGAGGTAGAGGCAATACCTACTCAGGACAATCCAATCAAAAATTCAAATACTGAAGGTATCAAGTTGCCATTGGGCTCTAAAAAAGATGCTTATTCCATTGCACTTTTACTTCCGTTTTCAACCTATCAAATGAGCAACGACTCGCTCGACGAGCGTTCAGTGAAGTTGCGCAACGTGGCAATTAATATGTATCGCGGTGCTATGATGGCGCAGCAAGAGTTGCAAGACCGAAACGTGAACGCAACGGTATATTTATTAGATGTCGGAAACAGTGTTGAAGTCGGAAAAGTTGCTGTAAGTCGGTTGGAAGAAATTCAGGCAGACGTGGTCGTTGGCCCGCTTTTCAAGGATCCCATTCAGGAAGTTGCGAAGTGGGTTTCGAAACGAAATTCACACATGGTTATTCCTGTGAAAATGAGCAACAAGATTCTCTTGCTTTCAGACCACATGAGCAAGGCGTATCCAGGAAACAATTCGCAGTGGTATTATTTGTCGGCTTACGCGAAAGATGAATTTCCCAATTCAATTATTGTAGGTGCTTACGCAAAGGGCAGAGACGATTTTTCAAGCGAGGCGGCTACAAGCGGATTCCTGGCGCACGGATTAGACTCGTTGAAAACCTTCGATATTTCTCAGAATTGTGTGAAGCTCTATGATTTTATTAAGAAGGCGAACAAACATGTTGTAGTGTTAGATATGACTT
>CALCNZ010000118.1 GCA_937897625.1 uncultured Flavobacteriales bacterium | reverse complement strand
AAGGATTTCCAATTACGCAGTAGGAATAAATCCGAAGGATTTCCAATTACGCAGTTCTAGAAGCTCGGGCAAGCAATCGTTCTAAACTTCGCTTTAGAAACTTGCATAGACTTCGGAGTCTTGATGCTGTAGCCGAGAGTGACAGTTTTGCTTTCTCCGGGTGCGAGTTTCATGTTCCATGAAAGCTTACCGGAGTTCTTTTCTAACTCAGCGCCAGAGATTTCCAACATGGCTACTTCAATTTCTCCGTTGGAAGAAATAGGCAGTTGGTCTTCCAACAAAACATTGATCTCTTTGTCGCGATTGTTGCGAACGGTTGTTTCGAAATAGAAAGTTTCTTTTTCGTTGTTGCCTAAAAGCTGACGCTTACTTAATTCAGATTGCTTCTTGCGTGATAATGCTACGCGCTTGTCTCTTCCCAATGAAAGTGAAAGCGTATCGTCGACAGAGGCTGTATTAATAAAGCTTTGTCCCAAGTAAGCTCCAGCGAAATAGACACTCGCTTTTCCGCTTACCAAGTTCAAGGTGTTCCAACCCACAACCTTCGCCATTAAGAACGCGTCGGCATCTTGCTTTGGAACAGCATAATGCATATACGTTGCAGGAAGCGAATAAGACGTTACATCAACCACGTAAGGCTTTCCGTCTGATAAAATGGTGTATGGCAATTCAATTTCGAATTCTGCGCTTAACTCTTGAACGGCCACTTGCTGAAAGGCCACTTCTTCCGAACCACCTTTATCTTCCTTCTTCAAATAATCGCTGCGATTGTTTTTCGCATCTAGAATTACTACAGACTCCAATCGCTTCTGAATACCTGCAACCTGCACACTCGATTCTGCAATATCCCATGTTTCCAAAGTTGGCTTTTCAGCGCCTTGCAAAGGCTCGCTCGTACTCAAAATCATTAACACTTCGGTCCAATCCAATCCTGATTTGTTGAACACATTCGCGTGATAATCGAGCTTCACCGGATCTACCGCATTCTCTGCGCGCACATCGTATTTCGGAGCCCAGCCAGCATTGCGAACCAAATACTTCAAAGTGAAGATGGCTTCTCCTCTCGTCTTCGCATCCAACACAACCGTTACCTCAGATGTAGGCGGATTTTCTTTCGCATTCAACTCTTGCAACTGCGCTTGAAAGCTTGTTTGCTCTTTCACCAACTTGCGCTCTTCGGCATCTGCTTTCAATAAGAAAATATTGATGTCGTTGTTGCGCTTGCGAAAAAAATCGGCAGCCTTTTCAATTTCTGCAATAGGCACATTGTTCGCCGTTCCGCCAATGGCTTCGTTGCGAAACAACATGTCGCGCTCTCTCGCATACACGCCTTTCTCTGCGCGAAGTGTGGCCAGCTTATCTTCCACCAATGCTAACTTCTCTTGCAATTCTGCAATCTTCGTGTTCGGCGTTTGCTCTTTCAAATAATTGTTACGAATGGAAACACTTTGAAAAACCACATTGCGGTTGCTGCATTCCAACACCACACTCTCGGGTTGCATATCTGCACTTAATCCCGTGAACACTACCGTCTGCTTCCCTTGCGAAACCTGCGTTTCAGCGGTATGTACCAGTTGCGCTCCTTGAAGGTAAACTGTTACTTGCGTAATCTTCGAAGTCACATTCGCTTGCGCAAACATTCCCATCGAAACAAAAAACAAAGCGCTAAATGCAAAAAGATTTTTCATAATTAAAATTTATATTGAAGAGAAATTTCGTAATTCCATTGTTGAAGTGAACGGTGCTGGTCGCTTCCCACAGCGGTATATCCAAGAACAAATTTTCTAAAGATGCAATATCCGCGTACATAAGCTCCTGCATGCGAATTATCCCAGGCACGCACTCCCGCACCGAGCATGTACTTTCTAAACGTTAAGCCAGGACCGAACTGATACTGATGAACTTTTTCTTCGCCCACAAATCCTCGCTTATAAATTCCTGAAAAACCAAGATTGCTTTTGCGTGAAAGACGAAACAGAACAGTCCCCATTTGAATGCTCATCGCTTTTTCCAAAACCAACACTTGATTTGAAAATGGAGAAACTTGCAAGTCGGCATTTTTGTATGAAACACCCGCCAAAAATCTACCGGCTGGATTGCTCATGACATTCAATCCGAATGAATAATTCAAGGTGTGATTTTCGTAATTTGAAAACTCTGCGCGAGCGCCGAATCCCACGTGCAAATTGCTACGTGTCGTATACGTATGCGTTGCGAACTGAAG
>CALCNZ010000117.1 GCA_937897625.1 uncultured Flavobacteriales bacterium | reverse complement strand
GGCGCTGCTGGAACCGCAATTGCGCGACTACTCGTAGCAAGTGGCGCCACCAACATTATTGGATATGACAAAGATGGTCTCGTTAATTCCCATAAAGATGGCGATGATGAGATGCGTACTTGGTTTGTCGATAACTGTTCGCCCCAGGGATTCACTGGATCAATGTCAGATGCCATGGTGGGCGCCGATATCTTCATCGGTGTCAGCGCACCTAATGTCTTAAAGGAATCTGACGTTGCTGCAATGGCGGCTGGGTCCATCGTCTTTGCTTTGGCAAATCCCGATCCTGAGATCCCTTACGAAGAAGCCATGGCTGCGCGTCCAGATGTAATTATGGCTACGGGCAGAAGTGACCATCCTAACCAAGTAAACAACGTATTAGGGTTTCCATTCATCTTCCGAGGCGCCTTAGATGTGCGTGCTACAAAAATTAACGATGCCATGAAATTGGCCGCAGTTAAGGCTTTGGCCGAATTAGCCAAGGCGACCGTGCCGGAAGAAGTTATGGAGGCGTATCATATCACTAGCTTGTCTTTCGGGAAGGATTACATAATCCCGAAGCCCAACGACCCTCGTTTGTTAGTGGCAGTCTCTACTGCAGTAGCTAAGGCAGCTATCGAAAGCGGTGTAGCTAAAAACCCAATCACCGACTGGGACGCCTACGCGAGTGAGCTTCTCGGAAGAATGGGCAGAGACAACGCTTTAACAAGAGGCATTTCAGAACGAGCAAGAAAAGACAAAAAACGTGTTGTTTTTGCTGAAGGTGATAATCCGAAAATATTGAAAGCTGCAGAGCAAGCCAAAGATGACGGCATTGCCATTCCAATTCTCTTGGGAGAGGAAGCCAAAATACGAGAATTAATAAGTGAATTCGATTTGGATTTGGCAGATGTTGAAATCATAGACCCACGCCTCGAATCTCATCGCGCCGAACGCGAGAAGTATGGTGAATTTTTCTACCAGAAAAGAATGCGCAAGGGAATCACCAAAACGGAAGCTTCGCGCATTATGCGAGAGCGCAATTACTTTGGCGCAATGATGGTTGAAACGGGTGTTGCAGATGCTATGATTTCTGGTATGACTCGCAACTATGCGAAAGTTATTCGTCCGGGATTAGAAACCATTGGAACTGCGAAGGATATTAAAACGGTTTGTGGAATGTACATCGTGCAAACACCAAAAGGTCCTATGTTTTTCGCAGACACCACGGTCAACCGAGATCCCTCGGCAGAGCAATTGGTAGACATTGCATTATTGGTAGCAGATGCCGTAACCAAAATGAAAATTGCTCCGCGAATGGCTATGTTAAGCTATTCGAATTTTGGATCCTCCACCGGATCCGATCCGGAAAAAGTTGCAAAGGCCGTTGCAATTCTTCATCAGAACCATCCGCATCTCATCGTAGATGGAGAGATTCAAGCGAATTTCGCTTTGAATCCAGAAATGAGAAAAGAGAATTTCCCATTTTCAAAATTGGCAGATGCTAAAGTGAACACACTCATTTTCCCGAATCTTTCTTCCGGAAATATCAGTTATAAAATCCTTCAAGAGGTGGCGGGTATGGAAGTAATAGGCCCAATTTTATTGGGAATGAAGCGCAGTTACCATATTTTGCAAATGGGTTGCTCCGTGCGTGAAATCGTGAACATGGTTCGTGTTGCGGTAGTAGATGCTCAAGCCAAAGGGACTTTAAACAGGTAATATGCTGTATTCACTAACAGGTCAACTCATAGAGAAATCGCCAGTGCATGCGGTCATTAACTGCAACGGAGTGGGGTATTTTCTGAACATAAGTCTAGCAACTTATTCGGCTCTTCCGAATAACGGAGATGTTATGCTTTATACCCATTTGCATGTCAACGGAAACGACTTCTCCCTTGTGCTTTATGGCTTTTATTCCGACCAAGAAAAGGAATTGTTTAAAAAATTAGTGAGCGTTAGCGGAGTAGGACCGAATACCGCAAGAATGGTGCTCTCCAGTCTCAATGTGAATGAACTTATTCAGGTCATTGCGAGCAAAGACCTCCCTTCATTAAAACGAATTAAAGGCATTGGTGAAAAAACGGCTGAACGCATTCTGGTTGATCTTCACAACAAAGTGGGTAAGGCAGATGGAACTTTTGTAGAAAAAATTGGAGGATTGCACAATACGACTCGACAAGATGCGTTAGTGGCACTGTCCCAACTGGGCCTAGACAAAACCAAAACTGAAAAAATGTTAGATAAGATTCTTCTAACCAATAGCGATTTGCCATTGGAAGAACTTATTAAGCAAGTGTTGAAACAGATATAGCATAGTGAAAGAAGTTGTCCTCCGCCTCCTCTCAAGAGCCATTTTCGTAATGGCCCTTTGTGTTTCTGGTTGGCTGGCCTGGGCAAATACCTCTGTGGAAACACGAGTGATCGCTAAATCAAATCACAATTTTGTATTCGCGGCAGATACCGTAGTTCCTATCTGGCCTAACGAAGATAACCCTTCACCTAATGAGGGAGGCGGAGGAATAGAAATTCCACTTCCAGATAATATTCATTATTCTGTTGAATACAACGCGGCCACCGGTAGATACGAGGTGATTCAAAAAGTAGGAGATAAATTCGACTACCGAAGATCCACCACCATGGACATGGGGGATTTTTTAGATTTTCAGCTCGATAAAAATGTTTCGAAATATTGGAACAAGATTAAGGACGATAAAGCAGCAGCTAACAAAGAGTTCGCACCGGTAATCAAGGTGGGTGGAGATAACTTCGAACATATTTTCGGTTCGAATGAAATTGAAATTCGTCCGCAAGGATCTGCTGAAATAACGTTCGGATTGAACACGCAAAAAACCGAGAATCCGCGTATTCCTGAACGTCAAAGGAAAAACACCAATTTTAATTTCGACCAGAAGATTCAAATGAATGTTATTGGAAACATCGGTACCAAAATGAAATTAAAGGTGAATTACAACACCGAAAGTACGTTTGAGTTTGAGAACAACATGAAGGTGGAATACACCGGAGATGAAGACCAGATCATGCGTAAAATTGAATTGGGAACAGTGGCGCTGCCTTTAAAGGGAAGCCTAATGCCCGGAAGCTTAGGCCTTTTTGGAGCAAAGGTGGAAACGCAATGGGGTAGATTAAAAAACACAACCATTCTCACCCAACAAAAAGGAGAACGCAAAGAAATCACCGTTCAGGGCGGCGCACAAACCACGCGTTTCGATATTGCTGGAGACAACTACGAAGCGAATAGACACTATTTTCTTTCAGGATATTTCCGTGCGAATTACGACAAGGCCCTCAGTGCTTTGCCCGTTGTAAACAGCGGTGTAAACATTACCCGAATTGAAGTTTGGGTGGTAAATCAGCAGGCGAACACGCAAGATGTGAGAAACATTCTAGCATTCACAGATTTGGGAGAAAACTCTCAATACATGGCAACAGATTACAACAACGCTTCTCTGATTAGCCCCGGACAATTAGAAAATCCGGACAATGAAAACAACAACCTCTTCAATGTAGTTACCAATAACCAAACGATATTAGACTTTTCCAACGCCAACTCGGCCATTCAATCATTGGGATACGGAATGCGCCAAGGTATACATTACGAAAGAGTCGGAAATGCCCGAAAACTAACACCTTCGGAATACACCTACAATGCACGTCTTGGATTTATCTCGTTGAAACAATCGCTAAACAATGCCGAGGTTTTGGCGGTCTCCTACGAATACACCATGAACGGGCAGACCTATCAAGTTGGAACGCTCTCTCAAGACGGTATCGCAGCTCCACAAGCGTTAATGTTGAAAATGTTGAAGTCTTCCATTACGTTGGTAAAACTCACGAACGGTGATCCCTCGCCGCTTTGGAGAAACATGATGAAGAACGTCTATAACCTCGAGTCATTCGGAATTTCTCCCGAAAAATTCAGGTTGGAAGTTTGGTACAACAACCCCGCAACCGGCGTAAACATGAATTACATTCCGCGTGAACCTCTTAGCGGAAAACTCTTACTTCAAGTCATGAATCTCGATAGAATTGATGCGCAGCAAATGCTGGGAAGTGATGGTTTCTTTGACTTTGTTCCCAATGCAGCCACTTCAGGTGGTCTTATAGACGCCTCTTCTGGAAGGATTTTCTTCCCCGTTGTGGAACCCTTCGGTGCGCATCTGTCCGATAAAATTTATGAAGGATTGGGCAATACTCCGCAAGCAGCTCAAGTCGTTTCTCAAGTCGTTTTTCAAGCATTATACGATTCAACAAAAACAGCAGCTCAAATCGGATTTCCTCAATTGAATCGCTTTCGAATTAAAGGAGAATACCAAAGTGCTTCAGGATCGGAAATTTCTTTGAATGCCTTGAATATTCCGCAAGGCGCTGTTACCGTTACAGCAGGCGGAATGAGACTTACAGAGGGAACTGACTTTACAGTAAATTACAATTTGGGTAAGGTTACAATCTTGAATGAAAGTATCATGAGCTCCGGCCAACCCATTAAAGTTTCTGTAGAGAGTAACTCCATGTTCAACCTTCAATACAAAACATTATTGGGAAGTAGGTTCGATTACAAGTTCTCAGACAACTTGGCCATGGGCGCTACTTTAATGAATTTGAAAGAAAGACCACTTACGCAGAAGGTCAATGCAGGAGACGATCCTGTGAACAATGCAATGATTGGTTTCGATATGAACTTTCAAAAGGAAGTTCCAATTATTACGAAATGGATCGATCGAATTCCTGGAATTCAAACAAAGGAAAAATCGAATGTCACCTTTAGCTTGGAAGCGGCAAAAATTTTCCCAGGTCACTCCAAGGCAATTTCAAAAGATGGAAATGCATACGTAGACGATTTCGAAGGAAGTCAAAGTGTGATCGACCTCCGTTCTTTGAACCAATGGTTCATGGCTTCTACACCGAAATTACAATCGTCTCTTTTCCCGGAAGGCGATTTTGAGGACAGTCTAGTTTACGGTGCGAATCGTGCGCAATTGTCTTGGTATATCATAGATCCACTATTCTACAGAAACAGTTCTTACACACCGCCGAATATCACCGTAGACATGCAAAGCGATCACCGCATGCGTGAAGTGTTGGAATCTGAGGTATTCCCAAACAGACAATTGCCTTCGGGAACACCACCGAATATCACCTGTCTAGATTTAACGTATTACCCTGAAGAGAGGGGAATGTACAATTTCGAAAGACCAAACGGTTACGCCGGACGTACAGCTGGACTAAACGACGACGGGACACTTAAAGATCCGGCCTCTCGTTGGGGAGGAATTCAGCGCGCTTTAACAACAACAGACTTCGAAACTTCAAACGTTCAATTCATTCAGTTTTGGGTAATGGATCCCTTTAACGAAGACTCGGAAAATTCGCAAGGTGGCGATCTCTATTTCAACTTAGGAAACGTTTCGGAAGATGTCTTGAACGACTCGCACATGAGTTTTGAAAACGGTTTCCCTTCTGCAACCAACGATTTACCGATTGAACAAGGTACGTGGGGAAATTATCCTTCACCAACAACGTTCAACGTAGTAAATGCTTTTGACTACACCGCTGGAAATTACCACAATCAAGATATTGGAATAGACGGTTTGAACTCTGCCGACGAACAATCTTATTTTTCAACCTGGTTGCTGCAATTGCAAGGATTTCTTACGCCGGATGCCTATGCGAAATACTTGCAAGATCCCTCGGCAGATAACTTCAGTTACTTCAGAAGTTCTCAGGCAGATGCTGCTGATTTGAATACTCTCCAACGCTACAAGAACTACAACCGTTACGAAGGGAATTCGAATACAGATACTCCCGATGGATACCCGATTGCAGCCACTACCATTCCGAACTCTGAGGATATAAACCAAGACATTACGCTGAATACTATTGAAAGTTATTTTCAATACAAAGTAAGTCTGCGTCCAGGTGATTTGGGCGATGCGAATTTGGGAAGAAATTACATTACCGATACCTTCGTTACAACGAAGACAACAGCGAACAATGAAGAGCGTCAAATTCGTTGGTATCAATTTAAAATTCCAATAAAAGAATTTGAAAAACGTGTAGGAAGTATTCCCGATTTTCGTTCTATTCGATACATTCGAATGTTCTTGAAAGGTTGGGAAGAGCCAGTAACCTTGCGTTTTGCTCGTTTGGAATTGGTTCGTGGTGAATGGAGAAAATACGACTACACTTTAGCAGGAAATCAAGAACAAGAAATAAACGACGACCCGCAAACCACCTTTAGCATTGCTGCTGTAAACATTGAAGAAAACGGAAATCGCGAGCCGGTCCCTTATGTTGTTCCACCCGGAATTATTCGCGAACAAGACGTTGCCTCCGCTAACTTGAGAAATTTAAATGAGCAAGCCCTTTCTTTAAGTGTATGCAATTTGAAAGACGGAGATGCTCGCGCAACGTATAGAAATGTTAAATACGATTTACGCCAATACAAACGCCTGCGCATGTTCGCGCATGCCGAGGCAGCAGGAATTCAATCTGATTTAAAGGACGACGATGTTACTGTATTTATTCGTTTGGGTTCAGATTTCGATCAAAACTACTACGAATACGAAGTGCCCATGAGCGTTACACCATGGCATACAAACAACGACAATGAGATTTGGCCAGTGGAAAATAATTTCGATATCAAGCTTTCCGATTTACAAAACTTGAAAATAAATAGGCCTTCTTCTACTTCTGTTCTTTCGGTTGTAGACACCATTCTAGACAATAACATTCACCTCTCGGTAAAAGGAAATCCTAACTTGGCGAATGTCACAACGCTAATGATTGGTGTTCGAAACCCCGACAAAGACACAAATCCGTTTGGTGTTGCCGATGACGGAAAAGGAAAGTGCACCATCGTTTGGGTGAATGAGTTACGACTTTCTGAATTCGATGAGAAATCGGGTTCTGCGGCCATTGCCAGATTGAATGCTCAACTTGCAGATTTCGGTAATGTTGCGGTTTCAGGAAATATTAGTACACCCGGTTGGGGAGCCATCGAGCAGCGCGTTCAACAAAGACAGCAAGAGACCAAAATGGGACTCGATGCCAGCAGCACACTGCAGCTAGGTAAGTTTTTTCCAAAGGATTGGGGGGTTCAAATGCCTATGTACTTAGGGTTTTCAGAGAACGTTCAAACCCCTCGATACAGTCCTCTTCAACCCGATATTCAGATGACTGATTTGCCTTCGTTGAATAGCCCGTTGAAACACAAATCACAGACCTACACCAAACGTAGAAGTATCAATTTCACCAACGTGAAAATTGCGCCGAAAAAAGGCGCTCCGGCAGACAAGGGTGTCGGATTACCCAGTGCCGACGACAAAGGAAAACCAGGCACTCAGTCTGCTCCTCCAAGCACAGACAAACCTAAGTTTTATGGAATCGATAATTTCTCGGTTTCATATGCTTACAATGAGACGTATTTCAGAGATATCAATACAGACTGGCGTCTTCAGAAACAATATCAGGGTGCTTTCGATTACAACTTCACGAATAAACCAAAAGAGTTTAAGCCTCTGGCGAATTTCCCAATCATTAAAACTTCGAAGTACTTGAAATGGTTGAAAGAGTTCAATTTCTACGCGGGTATTAAGCAAATGAGTTTCAGAACGGAAATGAATCGTTCGTATGAAACCAGTCGTATCCGAAATAATTCATTAGAGCTAACAGGTGTTTATAGCGACATGCTAATTCAAACTCAGGCGCAAAAGAATTGGAATTGGACACGGAATTATTCGGTGAAATACGACATTACAAAAAACTTGAAAACAGATTTCACAGCGAGCAATTTGGCGTTAGTTGGAGAGCCTAGAGGTGTAATTAACAAAACCAATGTAGACTGGTATCAATCCTACAAAGATTCAGTTTGGAGCAACATTCAACATTTCGGAGAGACCACGACTTACAATCATAATGTTGGAGTAACCTATAAACTTCCATTGGATAAATTCCCGCTGTTGAACTTCATGAGCGCAGATGCCCGATACGGAGGAACCTTCCGTTGGGATCGCGCACCATTCACGCAAGACACCTTGGGTAACACCATTCAGAATAGCCGACAAATTCAATTGAACGCACAAGGAAATTTCGAGACATTATATAATAATGTTCCTCGTTTGAAGCAGGCTTTAACAGGAAAGAAACCAGACACAGGTAAAAAGGACGCTGGCAAAAAAGATGACCCTACGAAGAAGGATGGATTCGGAGATGATTTAACCAAAAAGAAAGATCAAAAGGAAAAAATTGACCCGCTAGACATAGCATTGCGCTTAATCATGAGCATTCGAACAGTGAATGGAAGTTATACCAAGAACGAAGGACTCTTGCTTCCGGGTTATGCCAATTCAACCAATGTTCTCGGATTTGATAATCAGTTCAACGGTCCAGGAATTGGGTTTTTGGTGGGACAACAAAACACCGATTTAATGGGGAATCCAACCGGTAGGAATTTCGCAATAGACGCTGCCAACAACAATTGGTTGGTTCAACAGCAATCGCTCAACATTCAATACAACGAAACATTCAACGAGACGTGGAACGCCAAAATGAATTTAGAGCCTTTCCGCTATTTTAAGATAGAGTTGTCAGCTACAAGACAAGAAGGCAAGAACTACAATTCATTCTTCCGATACGATCCAACGGTAGACAATTATGTTTTCCAGTCGCCAATGGAAACAGGAAACTTCTCAGCGTCAATTATTACTTGGAATACAGCATTCATTAAAGACGATAAACAGAACAATTATGCGAGTCCGATTTTCGACCAATTGCTCGCTAACAGAAAAGAAATTTCAAGCCGTTGGAACAACGAAACATACCAACTAGCAAATCCGAACGATTCGGGTTATTACAGTGGTTTCGGATCGCTTTCTCAGAATGTCATCATTCCTTCGTTTATTGCTGCATACACCGGCAAATCGGCTAGCGATGTTGCATTGAATCCATTCGCTACGAAGGCCCAACCAAACTGGAAAATTACTTACGACGGTTTAACGAAGTTGCCTTCAATTAAGAAATATTTCAAGCAGTTCAATGTAACACATAATTACAGGTCTACAGCAACGGCCTCCTACATTACAAATTTGAAATACGAAGAGTTTAATCACATGCCTACGGCAATAGACCAGAGTGCACAGCAAAACTACTTCGCCCAACATCAAATAGGTACAGTTACAATGACAGAATCCATGTCTCCACTTGTTGGATTTGACATGACCTTGAAGACCAAAAAGGTGAACGATCCATTGATTAAGTTGGAATACAAACGAGACCGGACGATTGCTTTGGGAATGGCAAACTATCAAATTACAGAAACGAAGAGCAACAGTTTTGTAATTGGACTGGGGTACAAGATTACCGATGTTCCAAATCCATTCGGAAGGAAAAAAGGAAGCAAGCTTCCGGTTAAGCTTCTCGATAAATCAACATTGAATCTTCGCGTCGATTTCACGGTTCGTGATAACTTCACATTGATTCGAAAAATTGAAGAACAGCAAAATCAAGTTACGGCAGGGCAAACCTTGTTCAGCATTAAATCAAGTGCCGATATGGCAATTAGTGATAAGCTTACACTGCGATTCTTCTACGACCATCAAATTAATAAGCCCGCTATTTCTACAAGTTTCCAAACTTCGAATATTTCTACAGGATTGGCCATTCGATTTACTCTTAATGGTTCAGGAGGGTCCAATACCGCGCAGCCACAAGGTGGACAATAACCAAAAAGGAGAAGGGCACTAGCGAATTTCTTTCTTTTAGAATAGGTTCAATGTTAATTTAGGATTAAGTTCGTTCTTAATATTATTTTGTGACCGAAATTGAAAATACAATAGCTGAATTCGTACCCATTTCATTGCAAGAAATGGATGGGGTTGAATTAATGAATCGAACAGACACAAAATTTGTAGTCTCAACAGAACAGCTTCTTTCAATTCTTCAAGAAGTAAAGCAAACTTATCGAATCTTAGAAATAGACGGTGTTCGATTCAGTCGTTACGAAACGTTATACTACGACACCGATGATTTCCTATTCTACAAACGCCACCACAACGGGAAACGAAATAGATGGAAAATCAGGAAGCGATCATATGTGGAAAGTAGCGTTAGTTTCCTTGAATTGAAATTTAAAACCAATAGAGGAAGAACCCAAAAGCAACGCACTGCTATTCCAGATGTAAGCCTCGCTTTGAACACCGACGAAGAGAGTTTCATTGGATTGAAATCTGGCCTCGATTTGAATTTAATTCCACAATTGAAAAACGGATTCACGCGCATAACGTTGGTTGAACCAAGTTTGCCAGAGAGAATTACAATTGACCTCGAGTTGTCATTCGAGTGGAATGAAATATTAAAAGTGTTGAAGCAAATTGTAATTGTTGAAGTAAAGCAAGAAAACCGAAACCGCCTTTCGCCTTTTGTTCAAGCCTTGAAGAAAAGGCATGTGAGAGAAATAAGCCTGAGTAAATACTGCATTGGAGTTGCAATGCTTGTTCCCTTTGTGAAGAGAAATAATTTCAAGGAAAAACTGATTAAATTGAATAAATTAGAATCATTAAAATAAGACCATGTTAGATACACTTCAAGCACTTTTTTTACAATCAGACTTCGATCCAATGGGAGGAATGAAATTGGTTCATCTCGAAGATTTTCTTGGTCTCATCATTCGACTCTCGGTGCACATGCTATTCGTAATGGTATTGGTTCGCGGAATTTATTACCCCATAGCCAAGCGGAAAGATTTTTTATTCACCTATCTCCTTTTTAGCGTCACCATTTTCCTCATGTGCTTCATGTTGGAAAGCGTGAAATTGCAAATGGGATTTGCGCTTGGCTTATTCGCAGTATTCGGAATTATTCGTTACCGAACAGATGCAATTCCAATTAAGGAAATGACCTACTTATTTGTTGTCATCGGTATGTCTGTCATGAACGCATTAATAAACAAGAAGATTTCATTAATCGAATTGTCATTTGCAAATCTTGTAATTATCGGCACCACATATGGTCTAGAAAAGGTTTGGTTGTTGCGTCACGAAGCGCAAAAAATCATTGTTTACGAAAACATAGATTTAATTAAAGTTGGAAGAGAAGAGGAAATGAAGGCAGATATCGAGGCAAGAACAGGTATCAAAGTGAATCGATTCGAAATTGGTAAAATCGATTTTCTTCGTGATACAGCTTTGATTAAAATCTACTTTTTCGAAGACGAACAAGGAAACCAAATGGACGATACCTTCTCGGGAAACATTAACGCATAAAGTTCTTAGCTAAACATATTCCAGCGCAGCACGTCGTCTTCAGCGATGTCTTGCGCTGTTTGTTTTCCAATCAATTGTGAAATGTCTTTGGGTGATATTCCACTCGCGGGACGCTTCCATGTCAGATCTTCGAAAGTCACGGTATGCCCTGCAGGCATAGGTTTTGACGCTACCAGACTTCTTCTTGCATTTGAGCGCGCAGGCGCTTCGTCCTCAATAGCCGTTAATTCAAATCCACCGAGTAATTCAAGCGTGCGATCCATACGTGTATGGAAGACTTTCAAATCTTCCTTGTCCATGGCATGGTAGTGATCATTTCCAGGAAGCGATTTGTCATGCGTGAAGTGTTTTTCTAAAACAGCTGCGCCTAACAAAGTAGCCACCTCAAGTGTGTGCATGTCTTTCGGTAATGTGTGATCGCTATATCCCGGAACGGCTTGAGGAAAAGTTGAAATCAAATCTTTGATCATTCCCAAATGCGCATTCGGATCAGGCGTTGGATAATTTAAAACACAATGCATTAAGCAAAGTTTGTTTCCATATTTCTCTATGGTTTCAACGGCTTGCTGAACTTCCCATTTGTAAGAAGCACCCGTACTTAAAATAATGGGCTTGCCAAATTTGCATTGGTGCTCAATGAAAGGAAGATTGGTAATGTCTGAACTTGAAATCTTGTAAACGTTCATCAAATCGTTTAAAAAATTTGCGCTCTCTACATCGAAAGCTGTACTCATAAATTCAATTCCAACTTCTTCGCAATAACGCGCCAACTGCTCGAATTCAGACTTCCAGAATTTGTCGTATTTCTTAAATAACTCAAATTGACTACGCGTAGGCTCTTTCGTAATGTCCCAATAATAAGGACTGTCTTTGCTCGCAATTGTCTCCGCTTTGTAGGTCTGAAACTTAATCGCATTCGCGCCACCTTCTGCAGCTTCATCTATTAATCTTTTCGCCAAGTCCATAGAACCCTCATGATTCACACCGGCTTCGGCAATAATGAATGGACGAACAATTTTTTTCGAATCGAAATTGTAAAGGAAATCAGTTAAACTCATAATCTTATTTTAATTCTTGAATGGCGTGCCAGGCGAGTAAACCCATTCCTGTTTTTAATGCGTCTTCGTTCACCGCGAATTTGCTGTTGTGAACAGGTGCGTTCCATGTTCCATCTTCGTTAGATGTTCCCAATCTATAAAAGCATCCAGGCATGTGTTGCGAGTAATAAGCGAAATCTTCTGCAGTCGTTCGCATGTCTAAATCAATTACATTCTCTTCGCCTAAATATTCTTTCGCTTGTGCAATGGCTCGCTCAGTTAATTCTGGATTGTTGTACACCACCGGATATCCTTTTTCAATTCGAAATTCAACTTCGCCACCCATGCCTTCAACAAGTCCTTTTGCTAAGGCAATAATTTTTTCGTGCGCAATCGTGCGCCACGATTCTGAGAACGTACGAAACGTTCCTTCTAATTTCACTTCATTCGGAATAATATTCGTCGCCCCATTTCCAATTATTTTTCCGAAGGAAAGAACTGTAGGCATTTGCGGATTGCTCCAACGAGACACAACTTGTTGCAAGGCGATTAATAAATGCGAAGCAATGAGAATGGGATCTATGCATTGGTCGGGCTTCGCGCCATGTCCTCCCTTTCCTTTAATCGTAACATAGAGCTCATCTGTAGATGCCATGTAAGCTCCTGCGCGGTAACCCACTTTCCCAGCAGGCAATTCAGGAAAGACGTGCTGTCCAAAAATTCCATTTGGCTTATTATCTTGGAACAGTCCATCTTGCATCATCAGCAAAGCACCGCCTGGCAACACTTCTTCAGCAGGCTGAAAAACAAGTGTTACAATTCCACCCCAAGAAGATTTTGTTTCGTTTAAAATTTTCGCAGCACCCAAAAGCGAGGATGTGTGAACATCATGTCCGCATGCATGCATAACACCATTTACAGTGCTTTTAAATGGAAGATCATTCTCTTCTATAATTGGAAGCGCATCCATGTCTCCGCGAAGCGCAATGGTTTTGTTGGACGTTAGACTTCCAGTTATTTCTGCTCGAATACCGTATCCACCAATATTCTCAGTGAATGGAATTCCCCATTCAGCAAGATGTTTGGCTACAAACGCCGATGTGTTTTTTTCTTGATAAGAAAGTTCCGGATGCGCATGAATGTGCCTGCGAATCGAAACTATTTCGTTAAAATATTTTTCTGAAAGTTCCTGAATCAACTCTTTCATGGCGCACAATCGCATTTAGTTTTTTCTCCTTCGCGACTCGCCTCAGCAACAGTTACCGTTGAATCGGTGCAGATAATAATGTAGTTGACTTTGTTGTGGGAAAGGAAGTAACGCTTCGGATTGTTTTGTGCATCTGATTTTGAAAAATCGACCTCTCCTTGCCATTTCGCAGTTTCGAAATTCTCCATGGAAATGCCTTGACAATCCATTCGACATTTGCCGTGATTGGTAACCAGAGTTCTGCTGGATTGAATTTGTTTCATGATTTGCTTTCCGGGCATCCAACCCAACCAATCGTAGTTCGGAAACATCATAAATACAAGCAAGCAGCCAATGGTTAATCCAGTTGCAAAAAGTAAAAGTCTTCTTCGAAATTTCATGGTTTTCAGATTCCCACAAAAGTGCATAAAATTTCCGAGTTAGCCATTAACTTAGTGGCCTATTATGGCAATCATTCAAACAAGTAATCTTCAATACACCTTCTCGAAAGGTCCAGATTTGATTTTCCCTTCCATTGAGGCGGAAGAAAATAGCGAATTACTTATTCTCGGAAACAGTGGAACGGGTAAAACAACCTTGCTGCATTTGTTAGCTGGTTTAAGGAAACCCATGGCTGGAAATGTGGAAGTGAACGGTATACGATTAAGTTCATTGAGTGGAGCTGCCTTGGATCGTTTTAGAGGGAAGAACATTGGTGTTGTCTTTCAAACGTCACACTTCGTTCAATCACTTTCGGTGATTGATAATATTATGTTGGCACCCTATTTTTCGGGAAATAAAGTTTCGAAATCAGATGCTGAAAAAATGTTGGATCGTCTGAATATTCTTGCTAAGAAAAACAAAAAAACATCTTCTCTAAGTGTTGGTGAGCAGCAACGCGTGGCCATTGCGCGCGCTTTACTGAATAACCCGTCACTTATTCTTGCCGATGAGCCTACCAGTGCGCTCGACGATCAAAACGCAAAAGAGGTATTGAACCTTTTGCGCGAACAGACGCATGCACTCAAGGCTGCGCTGCTTATTGTTACGCACGACAACCGATTGAAAGACGAGGTGAAGCAACGCATTGAATTAACCGCATCTAAATCTTAATATCCATTCAACATGAAAATTATTTTTATTGCATGGAAAAATTGCTGGCAGAAGGCGGGAGCAACAACCTTAACCCTTTTGCTTTTATCCTTTGGAGTTGGTATTATTTCAATGATGCTGTTGTTGGAAAATCAGTTGAGTGAAAAATTCAACAAGAACATCAAAGACATTGACTTTGTGCTTGGAGCGAAAGGAAGTCCGCTTCAACTCATCCTAGCGAACGTTTATCACATAGACGCCCCAACAGGAAACATTAAAGTTTCAGAAGCTCAGAGAATCATTAAAAATCCAACCGTTAAAGAAGCTATTCCCTTGGCTTATGGCGACAATTACGAAGGGTGGAGAATTGTAGGAACAACGCCACGTTATGCAGAATTTTATGAAGTTAAGTTGAAGGAAGGAAAAGTTTTTGAAACTCCTTTTGAGGTTACCGTGGGTTCTTATGCCGCGAAAGAATTGGGTTTAACAATCGGTAAAACCTTCAAGAGTAATCACGGTTTAGATAAAGAAGGTGAGCAGGAGGAAGGGCATGACCAGCTATTCACAGTAGTTGGAATTTACGAGGCAAGTGGAACAGTCATAGATCGTTTAATTCTTACTCCGGTTGAATCCATTTGGGAAGTGCACAACCACGGCGATCACGAAGCAGAAGCTCACACCGCAATCGTCTCAGCAGAAGAACACGATGCAGAAGTTGCACACCATGACCACACCGCAGAAGAAGATGTGCACGCGGCAGAAGAGGGACATGATCATGCAGAAGACGAGCACGCGCATGAAGAAGAACGTGAAGTAACGGCATATTTGCTTATCAAGCGGTTGCCCATGGCTCCTATGATTCTTCCACAATTGGTGAAGAACACAAACATGCAACTGGCCCTACCAGCCATAGAGATTAATCGCTTGAATGAGAACTTTGGAATTGGAATGAGCGTAGTGAAGGCCGTTGCCATTCTCATTATGATTATCTCGTTTCTAAGCGTATTCATTTCGTTATACAATGCGCTGCGCGAAAGACAATACGAGTTGGCTATTCTGCGCACGTTGGGCGGAAGAAGAATTCAATTGTTTATTTTGATTTTGTTGGAAGGGTTCTTTATGGTAGCGCTCGGCTTAATAATAGGCCTAGTATTAAGTCGTGTTGGAATTACAATGCTTTCAGATATGGCGAAGGATAGTTTTCACGACGAGTTTAACGCCTTTATTTTCCTTCCACAAGAATACTATTTAGTTGGAATAACGCTTGGTCTTGGTGTGGTGGCATCGTTGTTGCCTGCTCTGCGCGCGTTCTTTATGGACATTTCTAAAACACTTTCAAATGATTAAGTCAGTCAAATTTTTAGCTTTTATTTTTTCGGGAATACTATTCTTGAATGCTTCCGAAGGAACAGAAAAATTGAAAGCACACGCATACAAGCGTGTTGAATTGGGAACAGTTCCAAGTACAATTGTTCCTTATTTACCAGAAGGTCAAGGCCCCATTGAAATAACTTGGAAGACCTTGTCTGATGTTACTTATAAAGACATTTACGTAAAAGAGTTGGATGCGTATTATTGGAAGCCAACGTTTGGCGCATCGGTAAAGGCGATAGCCGGAAAAGATGTGTATATCACGGGTTACTTAATTCCTGTAGACTACGATGCTGGGTTTTACGTAGTGTCGAAATTCCCTTATGCGAATTGTTTCTTTTGCGGCGGCGGTGGCCCTGAATCAGTGGTTGATTTGCGTTTTGTTGGAAAGCATCGCAACTACAAAACAGATGAGCGACTAACGTTTAAAGGGAAATTGAAGTTGAATGCAGATGATGTTTATCAAATGAATTACATCTTAGAAGGTGCAACAGAATTCACTCCTTAATTTTTTTATATTGAAATAAAAATGGCGACCAATGGTCGCCATTTTTCGTTCCGCTCTGTTTGGAATTACATCATTCCGCCCATTCCACCACCTGGCATTTGAGGCATTGGATTTTCTTCTTTGATATCAGAGATAACACACTCTGTTGTCAATAGCATTCCAGCGATTGAAGAGGCGTTCTCTAAAGCCACACGAGATACTTTAGTCGGATCAATTACACCTGCTGCGAACAAGTCTTCGTATTGCTCGTTGCGTGCATTATAACCGAAGTCACCTTTTCCTTCACGAATCTTTTGAATCACTACTGCGCCTTCACCGCCTGCGTTAGCAACAATCTGACGAAGTGGTTCTTCAATTGCTCTGCGAACAATTTGAATACCTGTTGTCTCATCGTCGTTCAATCCTGAAAGATTATCCAACGCAGCGCTAGCACGAATCAACGCAACTCCACCACCCGGTACAATTCCTTCTTCAACCGCTGCGCGAG
>CALCNZ010000116.1 GCA_937897625.1 uncultured Flavobacteriales bacterium | reverse complement strand
ATCACCGAAGGTGATTGAAGGAACTACGTTATTGGAAAACCTTCGGTTTTATTCCTACTGCGTAATTCCTATTGCATAATTCCTACTGCGTAATTAAAATCGTCGAAGACATTCGCGAAGCATTCGTCCGCAGGACATTCGTGCTTGCACATTATAAGGACTACGTCCTTACAGCTCCCATCCCTCCATCCAACCCAATCACCTGCCCAGTCATCCAACTGCTCTTTTCACTGAGCAAGAATGAAATGGCTTCAGCCAAGTCGTTGGGTTGACCAATGCGGCCTAGAGGGTGACGCTTATTTGAAGCTTCAACTTTTTCTGGGGTGTTGATGAATTTCTCGGCGAGTCCGGTTTGTGTAAGGGAAGGGGCAACCACATTCACACGAATCTTCGGAGCCAATTCGGCTGCTAAACTTTTTCCCAATCCTTCCAATGCGCCTTTCGCCATGGCCACGCTTGCGTGGAAAGGCATGCCCAACTTCACAGCAACCGTGCTGATGAACACGATAGAGGCCGACTCTGATTTTTTCAAATAGGGAAGTGCCAACTGCGTTGCCTTCAAAGCGCCGTAGGCATTGATGTTCATGTCGGAAAGAAACACTTCGTGAGAAATACGATGGGCGGGAAGCAAGTTGATTGTTCCTGGACAATACACCAATCCGTCGAGTACCAACCCTTCGGGAAGGTTCAACGATTCGTCTTCAATGTTCCAAACAAAACTGTTCGGGTGTGAAGACGCTTCGCGTGAGGTGAAATAAACCGAATGTCCTTGCGATTCAAGCAAGGCAACAGTTGCTGCGCCAACGCCTTTCGCTCCGCCAATAACTAAATAATTCATTACTTGTCGAGGTTAACGTATTTCAAAAATTCATTGCGAGTCGCTTCGTTGTTGAAGGCTCCTGAATAAGACGAAGTCACAGTAGCGCTGTTGAAGTCCTGCACGCCGCGACTGCTTACACACAAGTGAACAGCGTCGATAAGCACCGCTACATCTTCTGTTTCCATGACACGCTTTAACTCTTCAGCAATTTGAATGGTTAAGCGCTCTTGCACTTGCGGACGCTTCGCGAAGAATTGCACAATGCGATTCAATTTGGAAAGTCCAATTACTTTTCCGTTTGAAATGTAGGCCACATGTGCTTTTCCAATGATCGGAACGAAGTGGTGCTCACAATTCGAGTAGAACGTAATGTTGCGCTCCACCAACATTTCCTTGTATTGGTATTTGTTTTCGAAAAGTTTGATCGACGGTTTGTTTTCAGGATTCAATCCGGAAAAAATTTCCTTGATGTACATTTTCGCCACGCGGTGCGGGGTTCCGGCCAATGAGTCGTCGGTTAAATCGAGCCCCATGATGTTCATGATGTCGCGAAACTTCTCTTCAATCTGCTCAATTTTCTCTTCGTCGCTAAGCAAAAATGCATCCTCACGCATGGGAGTCTCAATCGTAGTCATTACGTGCTGATCTCCCATTTCTTCGATTTGAATAGCAATAAGCTCTTTTTCTGTGTGTGTCATTTGGTTCAATTGTAAAGTTTAAACCACTTAAATTGAACTTTGTTCGAATCCATTATATTTGTGCAATACCTAAACCTAGTAATATGTCACTTTGGAGGAAAAAAGATTTAGCCGCAATGCTCGCTGAAGCAGAAGGCGGAGAGAAATCGTTAAAGAGAACGTTGGGCGCCTTTCAGTTGGTAGCTCTTGGAGTTGGCGCCATTATCGGTGCTGGATTGTTTGTTAGAACTGCCGCCGCTGCCGCTGAGGCTTCAGGAAATGGCGTTACCCTTTCGTTTGTAGTTGCCGCAATAGGTTGTGCTTTCGCTGGTTTGTGCTATGCAGAATTTGCAGCTATGATCCCAATTTCTGGAAGTGCCTATGCATACTCGTTTATTACAATGGGTGAATTGGTGGCCTGGATCATCGGATGGGCATTGGTTATGGAATACGCGCTAGGAGCAGCCACGGTGTCTATTGCTTGGAGCGAATACTTGAATAATTTATTTGGAGGAAGCATTCCTTACGAATGGTGTCACTCTCCGTTTGAGAGTATTCAATACTTAACGGGAGATGCCATGAATCAGGCAACTGCCTTGATTCCGGATTTGTCTAAATCTGTTCACCACGGTAAACTCATTCTCTCGGGAGAAATGTTAGAGAAAATTCCGACATTAAAGGGTGCCGTTCAAACTTCAACGGGAATAATCAATGCTCCGGCATTGGTGATCTTGTTCATGTTGACTTTACTTCTTATTAAAGGAACCAAGGAATCTGCATTCGTAAATGCCATAATCGTTTTCTTGAAGGTGGCGATTGTATTGGTGTTCATTGCTGTCGGATGGCAGTTCATTAACCCCGAGCACTATTCACCGTACTTAATTCCTGAAGGCGTGAAAGGCCACGAAGGGTTCTTCGATTGGGGATGGGGAGGAGTTATTGGCGGCGCAGGTATTGTATTCTTCGCTTTCATTGGTTTCGATGCGGTTTCTACTGCAGCGCAAGAAGCGAAGAATCCAAAACGCGACATGCCTATCGGAATTCTGGGTTCGTTGGTGGTGTGCACCATTTTGTACATCTTATTCGGACACGTGCTTACAGGCGTTGCGCCATGGTCTGACTTCGGAGATCCTGCTCTCGGAAAAGAGGCTTCAGTAACCTACACCATTGAGCATTACATGAAAGGTTACGAGTGGTTGGCAACAACTGTGAATGTGGCTATTCTAGCCGGATTCTCGAGTGTAATCTTAGTTATGTTAATGGGACAAAGCCGTGTGTTCTACTCGATGAGTAACGACGGATTGTTGCCAAAGGCGTTTGGTGAATTGCACCCGAAATTCAACACACCTTACAAAGCAAACTGGATC
>CALCNZ010000115.1 GCA_937897625.1 uncultured Flavobacteriales bacterium | reverse complement strand
ACCCATGGACAACTGTATTAACGATTCATTAAAATCTGAAGCAGATAAAAAACCTTGTATTGAAGAGTTAACAAAGTTGAACACAGAAGTCATTAACTATCAAAAAGAACTCATTAAAAACAACAGCACCTCACTCTTCGCGAAATACTTGCGCATGGGAATGGAGGAAGATATTCCAAATGCGCCGGCCGACATTGCAGACGATAAAAAACAAGAGTGGCAATACTACTGGTACCGTCATCACTATTGGGACCGTTGCGATTTAAAAGATCCGCGTATGGTTCGTGATGGAGCATTCCACAAATTGGTTGAAGATTACATTACCAAAACACTTCCGCAAATCCCTGATACAGTTTGTCTAGAGGTTCAAAAAATGATCAGCGCCACCGCGGGTAACGAAGAGTCCTTCAAATACATTACACACTTCGCTACCTATACGGGTGAGACTTCCAAAATCATGTGTATGGACGAACTGTTCGTTTTCATGATCGACAATTACTATTCGAAAGGACTGTGTAATTGGGTGAAGGAAGATAAATTGAAAGAAATGAAAGAGGCCGCCGACAAGAAACGTGATTGTCGTTGTGGTGAAAAAGCGCAGGATATTATTCTTCCTGATACTTCCGAAAAGAATTGGGTTTCCATGTACAAATCACGCGGAGAATACACCCTTATGGTGGTTTGGGAAAGTTCATGCGGACATTGCAAAAAAGAAGTTCCTCTTCTACTCGACTTGTACCACAAATACAAAGACAGAGGATTCGTGGTTTATGCCATTGGTAACGATTACGAGAACAACAAGTGGGTCGAATTCATTAATGAGCACAAACTCGATTGGATTAACGTAAGTGACACTCCTGAGATTATGAAGCAAGATAAAGCCCAAGAATTAATCTACAGTGGCGTTACCACGCTAAAAAGTTTGAACTACCGCACAACCTGGGACGTTACGAGTACTCCCAAAGTTTTCCTAATGGATAAAGACATGAAGATTATTGCTAAGTCTCTCGGCGCAGAGCAACTAGACGAACTTCTTGAGAATTTATACAAAGGAGAAAAAGTTGAAACCAACAAATTCCAAGAAACGGAATACGAAGACATTAATGCGCCTCACAAATAAATTTCAGTGAGCCACTTCGAATATCTCCATACAGGTATGCTTCGAAATGAAGTGGATGTTTATGTGGAAATGTGGAATTCAAAGCCTGATGAGCTAACGCGATTCATTGTTGAATTCGAAGAATTAACTAAAATACAGCAGCGCAAAGGCGTTTGGATTCTCGATCATCTTTCGCAGAAAAACGCTGCGGCTGTTCAGCCTCAACGAGATTATTTATACAACTTGGTTACACACTCAAAAGACTCTTCGGTTCGCCGAGAGTCTTTTGGCATTTTATACAACCTTGAACTTACTGAAGAGCAAGACGGAAGAATGCTCGAAAGAGCTTTCTGCACGCTGAGTTCATTCGATGTAGAGACGGCGGAACGCCACCAGGCGTTGCAATGGGTATTGCGTGCAGCTAAAATTCATCCGGAGTTGTATGATGAAATTATCTCTTCTATTGAAATGGTCAAAGAAATTGGCACTCCAGCATGGAGAAGATACAGTTCAAAGTTGATTCTTCAACTTGAAGTAAAAAAAGAGAAAGCGTTTAAACTTCGATCAAAGAAATAATTTGATTTAACGCATCGCCTTGCTGAGCGTGAATTTGCATTACCTGAGACTTATTCCGATACCACGTCATTTGTCGCTTCGCGTAATTTCGAGTGTTCTTTTTTATCTCTACAACGGCCTCTTCTTTTGTGCAGGTTCCTTCAAGGCATTTGAAAATTTCTTTGTATCCGACTGTATTTAATGCTTGCAGATTTCGCAATGGAAAGAGATTTTCAACTTCTTCAAAAAGACCATCCTCAACCATTTTATCTACCCGAACGTTTATTCGGTCGTATACCCATTCGCGCTCTCCTGTAAGAAAAACATGAACAATTTCTGAATCAAGGGTATCGCTCGATTGCGTGCGCAACTGTGAGAATGGTTTTCCCGTTATTTCAATAACCTCTAATGCACGGATAACCCGATGCGCATTTCCCAAATCGGCTTGCGCTGCAAATTCTGGATCTTTCATTTGAAGCTCTTGGACAAGCAATTCCAACCCTTCCTTTTCGCATCTTTCATTCAATACCCGTCTAACTTCTTTATCTCCGGGCAAATCATCAAGTCCGTAGAGCAAAGCATCCATGTATAGCATGCTTCCTCCAACAACAACCACAACTTCGCTTTTTAGAAACAACTCTTGAATCTTCGCACGCGCCTGACGCGAGAACATACCCGCTGTGTACTCTTCTTCAACAGATAAAAAAGAAATGAAATGATGCGAGGCAGCTTCTAATTCTACTGATGTTGGTTTTGCAACACCAATGGACATTTCCCTATAAAATTGACGTGAATCGCAGGAAATAATTTCGGTTTGAAAATGGTTCGCTAATGAAATGGCCATGGCCGTTTTACCGACTCCCGTGGGACCTGAGATAGCGATAACGGTTTTCATTCTTAACCAATCAAACCTCTTCCAACCTTTTTAATTTTACCCTCTTCAACCATTTTAGGCATAATGGTATCTAACACGCCATTAATAAACGTGGCTGATTTTGGTGTACTGTAGAACTTGGCCAATTCAATGTATTCGTTCATGGTTACTTTCGTTGGAATGCTTTCGAAA
>CALCNZ010000114.1 GCA_937897625.1 uncultured Flavobacteriales bacterium | reverse complement strand
CTTCCACATATTCAATCTCATCTGCCTTAATGAATCCGTCATCCAAGACAAATCCTTCACGCATTT
Organism: uncultured Flavobacteriales bacterium; assembly: GCA_937897625.1. Classification (GTDB taxonomy): domain Bacteria; phylum Bacteroidota; class Bacteroidia; order Flavobacteriales_D; family Sanyastnellaceae; genus CAIZGX01. Next base: position 2,655 of record CALCNZ010000114.1, on the reverse strand, counting down.
GATCGATGTGTTCCGATCTTACTTTCTGATCGGTTTCAACGTGATACAATTTCGGGAATTCATGTTTCGGATGCATGAGTCTTTTCGCCAATTCTCCATCGTTGGTAAACAGCAGCAGCCCTGTGGTGGCGCGGTCTAGTCTTCCAACCGGATAAATACGTTCTACGCACGCGTCTTTCACCAAATCCATTACCGTTCTTCTTCCTTCAGGATCTTCCATGGTGGTTAAGAACCCTTTTGGTTTATTCAACAAGAAGTAACGTAATTTTTCAGGACGAAGAACCGCGTCGTCGTATTTCACGACATCGTTTTTCGGATCTATTTTCAATCCCAATTCTTTTACCACAACCCCGTTTACGTTTACCAAACCCAATTCAATCAATTGATCGGCTTCACGTCTCGAGGCAATACCCGCATTGCTCAAGAATTTATTCAAACGAATCAATCCCTCACGCTCGGTCTTGCTGATGTATGCTTTTTCAGGAACGAACTCCTTGTGAAGTCCACCACTTTTTTCTTTTTTCTTCTCTTCTTTTATTCGCTCACGCGCGTTTGAGCGATAAGGCTTCGGCGCGTCTTCGTCGCGAACAAATTTCTTTGGCGCTTCGGTGCGTTTTGGTCTTGTACCCAAAACGTTTCTACCTCTATCGTGTCTGCTGGTGTCCTTGGGCGCTTTGGCCGGACGCTCGGGGCGCGCTGCTGGCTTCGGTTCTGGACGTTCAGCGTTGTAGCGACTCTCGTTTCTTCCGCCTTGACGGTTTGAACGACCTCCACCTGTTGGTCTTGCACCTCCTCTTCCACCTTCAGTTCTTCCTTCTCCTCTTGCAGGGCGATCGGAATTAGAAGAACGCTCTGAACGTTCTGTGCGCTCGGGTCTTGCAGATCCTGAGCGAACTGGACGGTCTGGACGTGATGATCCCCCGCGTGTTGGACGATCAGGCCTTGAAGAACTTGGACGTTCTGGACGCTCAGACCTCGAAGAACTTGAGCGTTCCGGACGAGCTCCTCTTTCAGGGCGTTCCGAATTTGATGAACCCGAACGAGCCGGACGGCCAGTGCGAGAACTGTTTGGTTTTGAGTTGCGCATAATGAATTATTAATGCAAAAATAAAGGGACACCTTCAAATTGAGGTGTCCCTTTTTTAATTGGGCGAAAATTATTTTTTCTTCTTTCCTTCTGGAGCTTTGTCTGCAGTAGCAGCCGCGATAGAAGCACGAGTAGCTTGAACTGCAACAACAGCAGCAGCCTCAGCTTCCAAAACTTTACAACCAGGAAGAGCAATCTCGCGAACACGAATCATATCACCAATCTTAAGGTTAGTGATATCAAGCAAAATTTCGTTTGGAAGTTCTTCTGGCTTTCCGAAAACACGAACCTTGCGGTAGTTGATCGCTAAACGACCACCCGCTTTAACTCCTTCTGAGTTACCGGTTACACGCACTGGTAAAGCTGTTTTAACCTCTTTTCCAGGAACCAACTCCAATACGTCTATGTGAACAACTTTGTCTGTTACTGGGTGACGTTGTACCTCTTGAATAAGGCCATGACGAACTGTTCCGTCGATGTCGATTAACAATTCCAAGGTGTCTGAAGACGCCATGATTTTGTCCATTACTTTGGTGGTAATGCTAAAGTGTGTAGAAGAGTTACCACCGTAGATAACGCCAGGAATGTCTCCTTTGCGACGTAGTTCTGCAGCATTTTGTCTTCCTACGCTCTCGCGGAGAGAGCCGCTCAATGAAAATTGCTTCATGTTATTTGATTTTAAGAGATAATAAATTTCGAACTGATACTTTTGTTTTCAATCAGGTTTTGAAGAACACTTGCGAATAATTCGGAAATGTCTAACACCGTGATTTTATCGTTTGGCTTTCCTTCTTTCAAAGGAACGCTATTGGTCACAATTAATTCCTTCAACACAGAATCTTGAATACGCTCATATGCCGGTCCACTCATTACAGCGTGTGTGCACATGGCACGAACACTTAATGCTCCGTGTTCCATCATCATTTCCGCAGCTTTACACAACGTTCCCGCTGTGTCAACCATATCGTCAACGATGATCACATCTTTCCCTTTCACATCACCAATAACGGTCATGCTTTCAATTTGGTTAGCGGCCTTGCGTTGCTTGTAGCAAATAGCAAGATCACATCCCAAGATTTTCGCGTAAGCACTAGCGCGCTTGGTTCCTCCGGTATCAGGGGCAGCAATAACCAAGTTGGTCATATTTTTTGCCTGAAGGAAAGGAATCATAATTGTGCTTGCGTACAAATGATCCACTGGAACCTCGAAGAATCCTTGAATTTGCTCTGCGTGAAGATCCATGGTAATGACACGATCCACACCTGCTGCAGTCAATAAGTTTGCAACAAGCTTTGCTCCTATTGGAACACGTGGCTTGTCTTTTCTGTCTTGTCTTGCCAATCCGAAGTAAGGCATAACGGCAACAATACGCTTGGCAGACGCGCGTTTCGCGGCATCTATCAAAAGCAAAAGTTCCATTAAGTTATCTTGTGGAGGGAAGGTAGACTGAACGATAATCACGTCTTTTCCGCGCACGGTTTCTTCAATTGACGGAGCAAATTCTCCATCGCTGAAGCGCTGAATAATTACGTTTCAGATCGGAAGAGCGTCGTGTAGGGAAAGAGTGT
>CALCNZ010000113.1 GCA_937897625.1 uncultured Flavobacteriales bacterium | reverse complement strand
TCCTGTAAAATGGAATTTAAATCATGCAGATTACTGCGTTTCCTATGGTGGAAAGATTACTTCAATCTTGAATCGAATTGGAATTCCTTCAACGAAAATATTAATCATTCCTGGCGCGGTAAGCGACAATACCTTGCTAGAAAAAAGAAATCTTCCCATCAATTCCAGATTTCTTTTTGTGGGTCGTTATGAAAGAAGAAAAGGAGTTGAAGAGCTTATGCAAGTTGTGGCTTCCATGCCCGATTTGGAAATTTCTTTCGTTGGCGCAATTCCTCCGTCAAAAAAAATCAAACGTTCAAATGTCCATTTTTACGGAGAAGTTAAAGACGTGAATGAGTTGAATAACATCATTGACAGCCACACTTTTCTCATTGCGCCTTCTCACTCTGAAGGAATGCCGAATGTTATCTTGGAGGCCATGTCTCGCGGACTTATTCCTTTGGCCACTCGTGTTGGTGCTGTGGAAGAACTCGTAAACAAAGACAACGGATTTCTTTTTGAGCCGAAAGATATTCAAGCCATTCGTTCAGCAATTGAAGCTGCTCAATTGCTCGAAGATGAAGCCGTTCTTGAACGTTCGTCCAATTCAATAAATAAAATTCACGCAAACTTTACATGGTCGCAAATAATCTCGCAAACCATAGAAAATTTTCAGCGCGTGGTTGAAAAGCCTTAATTTCACACCAAAGAATATTTTGGTGAAGAAGGAGTATTTCAAAGGCTTAGATAGTTTACGTTTTTTCGCTGCGCTCGCGGTGTTCTTCACGCATGTTGAATTAATTAAAAAATTCACCGGATTCGGAACACACTGGATAGATCCGGAAGAAAGAATTACCAAGTTCAACGTTTTTCAATCTGTTATTTCGAAGGAGATCGACCCGCTCTCACCTCTAATTGCCTACAGCAGTGCGTTAGGCGTTGTTTTCTTTTTTGTGCTCAGCGGATTTCTTATTACCTATTTGTTGCTGAAGGAAAAGCAATCGAACAATACAATTGCCATTGGAAAATTTTATTTGCGAAGAGCTTTTCGCATTTGGCCCTTGTACTATCTGATCTTTGTTCTTGGATTTTTCGTGCTTCCCTTTTTCGATTTTTTCGCTGTTCCTGGACAAGACAATTTCTTTCAGCAGAATTTTTGGGGTAACCTAACCCTATACGCGTTCTTCATGCCGAATCTTGCTTTTTCAATTTATACCACAGCTGTTCCAAACATTGGTCAATCGTGGTCCATAGGTGTGGAAGAGCAATTCTATTTGCTGTGGCCCTTGCTCATTCGAAAAAGTAAAAACGTTCTGAAATCCATTCTTTGGATAGCTGGATGCATTATTGTTTTGAAAGGAATTATTCTCCTTTTTTCGCCATTCGTGAAACTGGATGCTCTTGTCGTATTAAAGAAATTTTTAGCCATGTCGAAATTAGAATGCATGGCTTTGGGCGGACTTGGTGCCTATATCCTTTTCAATAAAAAGGAAAAAATACTTCACCTTGTTTACAAGCCAATTTCACAAGTGCTATCGATAGTGATAATTCCAATTCTCATTTATTTCACTCCAACAGCTTTTGAAGACATTCTTCATTTGCTTTTTTCAATATCTTTTTTGGTAATTATTTTAAATGTGGCCAGCAACGAAAAATCGCTACTCCGATTTGAAAATCGCATACTCCAGTACCTTGGAAGAATTTCCTACGGGTTCTATATGTTTCATGTCATGTGCATTGTTTTCACCATTCATTTTCTAGATAAATACGTTGGATTAGACAACGACATTAACACACCGCAGCATTTGCTACTTTATGGAATTTCATTCTTACTCACGGTGGCCGTATCTTCGTTAAGTTATCATATTTTTGAAAAAGCGTTTATTCGCTTGAAAGACAAATACGCACAACCTAACCCCAAAACCGAAATAGCCCAAGAAGATGTTTAGATGGTTTACAGTTATATCCATTTTCATTACCATCTTCATTTCGTCGTACGTATTTTTTAAAGAGCCCTTTGAGGCCTATGTTAGCTATCTCGCTTTTGTTATTTTCTTCCCAATTTTCTTTACGAAATTCGGATTGCCTCGTTGGCCCGTTTTACTTTTTTTCCCTTTACTTATTTCTGGAATTGTGTATGTCGCCACAGGACAAAACACTTCCACTATGTTCACGAAAATCTTTATTGGTTTCTTCGCGTCGGTTCTCTTCTATCATTATGTCATTCAAGTTTTCGATTTTAAACTAAAGGAGCTCTTCAAGTATTACATGGTGGGATCATTAATAGTATCGGCCATTGGTTTGTTTCAGCTAGTTTCTTTCTTTGTCGGATTCACACCGGGCTACAATTACAACTGGATATTCAACAAATGGAGTTTAACAGTTGGTGGGATTGGACTGCGTCTGAATTCGGTGTTCTCTGAGCCTTCGTACTTCGCAGCTGTAATTGCACCAGCCTTCTTTGTTGCGCTATACAACACTATTGCCCGAAAGACCCTCTTCATAAAACGTTGGCATGGATTCGTAATTATCCTAGCTTATTTATTAACGTATTCCAGTCTCGGAATTATTGGAATATTCGTTGCAATTGTGCTCTTCTTGCTAAATCTAGGGGTTGTAAAATATTCCATCATCTTTGTCCCGCTATTTATCTTCTCGTTCGACTACGCCTATAAAAACGTACCGGAATTCACCGATCGTTGGGACGGGACGTTTACCATGTTCGAAACACAGAACTACAAGAGTTACGACATTCACGGATCGAGCTTCGTATTGTATAACAACTACCATATAGCGTTAGAAAACTTCAAACGTCACCCACTCTTTGGAACGGGCCTCGGTTCACATCCAGTGGCCTTCGATAAATATTCCCTGACCAACTTGGCGGGTGCGGTTGATATTGAATTCAATAAGATGGATGCCAATTCCATGGCTCTTCGGCTCATGTCTGAAACAGGAATTTACGGTTTAGTTGTAATGTTCTTTATTCTATTTAAGTGCTGGATATTCAAACAGCGAGCGGCCTCTGAAGAACATTGGGTAATGTCGAATGGAATTGCACTCATTATTATTCTTTACCTCGCTAGACAAGGGCACTACTTCCTGAACGGATTTCCCTTTTTCTTATGGATGTATTTCTATCTCGCGAAAGACAACAAGATTGAACTTGCCGCTCAAGCAGAAGCAAAAGCCAAATTAGAATCAGCCCCATGAAAGTTCTAGTTCTATACAGAGAATTAGCCGGATATACCGTGGAGTGCTTGAATAAATTGGCCCTTCAGCATGAATTGCTTGTGGTTCATTATCCAATTAACGAAGAAGCACCTTTCAATTTCGAATTCAATTCTGCTATTCAACTCGAATCGAAATCAGAAATAACAGCAACCAAAATAGCCGAATTCAGACCAGCATTTATATTGTGTAGTGGCTGGGGTGACAAGGAATACATTCAATGGGTGAAGGACTTGAATAAGCCGACTGCCTTGGCTTTCGACACAATGTGGCAAAGCAACCTGAAATTCGTTCTCGGAAGTTTTTATTTCAAATTGAAATATAAAAAACACTTTCGCTTCGCATTCATTCCTGGAAAGGCCCAAATTAAAACAGCGCGCAAATTAGGTTTTTCAGACAAAAATATTTCTGAAGGATTTTACACCTGCGAAGATGTTTTTCGATTTAATCACAAAGCACTCAGAGACACCAAAGAGTTGTGGTGCATTGCCAGATATATTCCTACCAAAAACATTAATTTTCTATGCGAAGCCTTTCTATCTATTCCACCGAACGAACGTTCGGGTTGGACGTTACATATTGCTGGAACTGGAGAATTATTTTCAACAAGGATTGAAAATGACGCAATTGTTCATCACGGATTTATTCAACCAAAATCCTTAAGCTTGAAACTCGAGGATGCCACAGCATTTGTGCTTCCTAGCCTTTATGAACCCTGGGGAGTTGTGGTACATGAAATGGCAACATTAGGAAAACCCCTGTTACTTTCCGCTGCCGTTGGTGCGAAACAAGATTTATTGTTGGAAGGTAAAAACGGGTATTCCTTCAATCCACATTCTACCGAAGAACTTAAAATTGAGCTCCTAAAAATATTCACCGCTTCGCATGAAGCTCTTCATAACATGGGCGACAACAGTGCTCAAATTGCAAAGAAATTTTCTTCAGATAATTGGGTAAATTCCTTCACTAAAATGATCAATGCCTCATGTGCGGAATAAGCGCAATCATTCAATACAAGAAAGATCTTCCCATTCGCGAAGCGCTGGAACGCATGAACAAATGCATGTCGCATCGCGGTCCAGATGCAGAGGGCATCTACTTGAATGAAAACATGGGCCTCGGACACAGAAGGCTTTCCATTATCGACACAGAGAATTCGGCGAATCAACCCATGCTTTCTTCCAACAAGAATTGGGTCATTGCATTCAATGGTGAAATTTACAATTATGTTGAACTCAAAGCGAATGAACTTCCAGGAGTTTCCTTTCAAACGGAAAGCGATACGGAAGTGATTCTCGAACTCTTTGACAAATTTGGATCAGAGGCAATTTCTAAATTGAAAGGAATGTTCGCCTTTGCAATTCATAACATTTCCACTAACGAAACATACGTGGTTCGCGATAGATACGGCATGAAGCCGTTGTATTTTTCTATGCAAAAAAATGGATGCTTCATTGCATCTGAATTGCGGGCTTTGTTAGCGAGTGAATTCATTCCGCGAACACTCAATCGGGCTGCATTGGAAGAATACATTGAAACGCAAACGGTTTGTGCGCCAAATACGCTTATAGAACATGTTCAATTACTCGAAGCTGGACATTACTTGCATTTCAAGTCCAATGAAATTTCTAAGCATTGCTATTATCGACTCCTAAGTGATACTTCTTACGAATTAACAGACCAGAAAACTTCGCAAGAATTATTGCGAACAACCCTTCGCGAATCTGTCATGCAGCACATGCGAGCAGACGTGCCCTTCGGTGCTTTTTTAAGTGGAGGAATTGACTCAAGTTTGCTTGTTGGATTAATGTCAGAAGTTCGAAGCGAAAAAATAAATACGTTTCAAATTTCTTTCGAAGAAGAGGCTTTCGACGAAAGAAAATTCGCCCAGCTGATTGCGAAAAAATTCAACACCAATCATCACGAAATAAATCTTAGTGCAAACTCTTTCTTGAAAGACATTCCAGCAGCTGTCGCAGCCATAGATTTTCCAAGCGGCGATGGACCCAATACCTATGCGGTTTCAAAAGCCGCGAAGGAAGCGGGAATTACCGTTGCTATTTCCGGTTTGGGCGGAGATGAATTGTTTGCTGGTTACCCCGTTTTTCAATACATGCAAAGCATAGAGAAGTCTTTCATTTTGAAATTATCATATCCACTCAGAAAAACAGTTTCAACGCTGCTTCATTCTTTTTCGTCCAATCGATCGCTTCGAAAAAAAGCAGAGTTATTGGGATTAAAACATGCTGACTTGGCCTCTGCTTTTCCTTTGGTTCGAAAAGTTTGGAATGCGAATGAATTGCTTCATCGGAAAACAAGACACTTCGAAATAGAAAAAAATTTCAAATTTATTTTTGAAAAAAACGCTCCTTTGTTGAACCGCGTTTCTGCCGCTGAAATTGAGTCGTACATGCAACATGTATTGCTTCGCGACAGCGATCAAATGAGCATGGCGCATTCGCTTGAAATTCGTGTGCCCTTCTTGGATCATCAGGTTGTGGAATTAGCCACACACCTGTCGAACGATTTGAAATTTCCTACTTCACCTAAAAAATTCTTAACTGAAACATTTGCAGATTTACTTCCCAACGAAATTGTAAATCGGAAGAAAATGGGATTCACCTTGCCGTGGAGTGTATGGATGAAAAATGAATTGAAAGACTTCACTGAGTCAGGGTTTCAGGTTTTATTTGATCAAGAAGTGGTCAATGAAAACGTACTGAAAACGGCTTGGAATAAATTCTTGCAAGGAAACGAAGAAAAATCCTTCATTTCGTTTTGGCATTTATCTGTTTTGGGACATTGGATGAAAAACAACCAGATTAAATTCGAAGCATGAAAATTTTGGTGTTCACCGATTGGTTTTTTCCTGGATCACAAGCCGGCGGTCCCATACAATCGCTGATTTCATTCATGAAGAATAGCTCTGAAACGTTTTATGTTATCACAAGAAATACCGATTTAAACAGCACAATTCCATACTCTGGTGTTCAATCGAACCAATGGGTGAAGAGCTTCGCAGATAACATTCAGGTTTATTATTTGAATGAGGAACATTTAGATGAAAAATTCATTTCGAAGATTCTTTCAGAAATAAATCCCGAAAGAATTTATTTGAATTCCATGTGGTCTCCGAAGTTTACTTTGCTCCCGCTGCAAGTCTTCCGAAAGAAAAACATTTCTGAAAAAGTTGTTCTTGCTCCCAGAGGAATGCTGAAGCCCGCAGCATTCAATCAAAAAGGGTTAAAGAAAAAGTTGTTTTTACTATTCGCTAAACTGAATAATTTTTATGGAAATATTCAGTGGCATGCAACCAGTGAGATTGAGCAAACAGAAATAAAAAATCACTTTCCGAAGGCAAAAATTCGCCTGGCTCCAAATATTTCAAATGCCGCTATTTCAACGGTTCGAAAAGAACGCAAGGATACATTTCGCATACTCACTGTTGGAAGAATAAGTCCTGAAAAGGGCTATTACGAAGCTGTTGAGAGCATGCGTGAATGGAATCCTAATCAGTCGTCGGTGCAATGGGACATCATTGGTTTGAAAGAAAATGAAGAGCTTGTTCGAGCCATTGAAAAGGTTAAAAACGACTTCCCTTCGTTAAACATACAAATACACGGTCACAAATCAGGAGAAGATTTGCGCTTGTTTTTCGAAAAAGCACATCTTTTTTTCTTGCCTTCTCGCGGAGAAAATTACGGACATGCCATAGCAGAAGCACTTTCCAATGGAATACCTGTGGTTATTTCCGATCAAACCCCTTGGAAAAATCTAGAAGAAGCCAAAGCTGGAAAAGCTTCTTCGTTGAATCCAATACATCTTTCAGAATCGCTTGATTTCTTTGTGAAATTAAACCCTGACGAATATCACACCTGGTCTCAAGGTGCCTTGAACTACGCCAAACTTTACGTCAACTCGCCCGAAACGTTCGCACTCAACAAGAATCTTTTTAAATAAGCCCTCTTGCGAAGCACCTTGTGAAACATTTGTTTCAAGATTCTGCGAAAGGTCTTGCGAAGCACCTTGTGAAACATCTTTCGAAGAACCTTGTATAGCATCTCGAATAGTTGTTACTTTGTGTCACACAATTCCAACATGAACTTAGTTGTACTTTCTCGTAACGCGAAGCTTTATAGCACCAAGCGTTTAGTTGAGGCCGCTGTCAAAAGAGGCCACGAAATTCGCGTTATCGATCATTCGAAGTGCGACTTAGTTATTGAAAAGAAAAAACCAAAAGTTCTCTATCGTGGAGAAGAAATTACTGGCGTAAATGCTGTTATTCCGCGTATTGGTGCTTCTGTAACCTTTTACGGAACTGCAGTCGTTCGTCAGTTTGAAATGATGAACGTATTCACAGCGGTTGAATCACAAGCGTTGGTTCGTTCTCGCGATAAACTCCGCAGTTTGCAAATCTTATCTCGTGCCGGTTTGGGACTTCCGAAAACAGTATTCACCAACTATTCAAAAGACGTTGAACGTACGCTGAGAGAAGTTGGCGGAGCTCCTGTAATCATTAAACTTCTTGAAGGGACACAAGGGCTGGGCGTTGTTTTAGCCGAAAACAAAAAAGCGGCAGTTTCAGTTATTGAAGCGTTCAACGGATTGAAGGCGCGTGTTATCGTTCAAGAGTTCATTAAGGAATCGCGAGGCGAAGACATTCGTGCGTTTGTGGTAGACGGACATGTGGTAGGCGCTATGGTTCGCACCGCGAAAGAAGGCGAGTTTCGAAGTAACCTACACAGAGGGGGAACAGCTAAAGTAATTGAACTCACTCCTGAAGAAGAGATTGCAGCCATTAAAGCCGCCAACGCCATGAAATTGGGAATCGCAGGCGTAGACATGCTTCGCAGTGAGAGAGGTCCTTTAATTATCGAAGTGAATTCTTCTCCAGGCCTCGAAGGAATTGAATCTGCAACGGGTGTCGATATTGCAGGACAAATCATTAAGTATATTGAAAAGAACGTGTAAATAGTTCTGCTTGTTTGTGAGCGCTTCGGTGTAAATTGCGGAAAAATTTTACCATGCGTTTCGGAACCAAAGCCATTCACGCGGGACAAGAGCCCGATCCAACTACAGGAGCCATTATGACTCCTATTTATCAGACTTCAACTTACGTACAAGAATCTCCGGGTGTGCACAAAGGCTATGCCTATGCACGCGGAAAAAATCCAACACGCGTTGCGCTTGAGCGTTGTTTGGCTGAATTGGAAAATGCAAAACACGGACTGTGTTTTTCAAGTGGAATGGGCGCTGCAGATGCGATTATAAAATTACTCGTTCCAGGTGACGAGGTTATTACAACAGACGACTTATACGGTGGAAGCTACCGCATGTTCACGAAAGTGTTTGCGAAATATGGAATCGTATTTCACTTCATAGACATGCACGATTTCGATTTACTCGAAAAAACAATTAACGCAAAAACGAAAATGTTGTGGGTGGAAACACCAACGAACCCGATGATGAAAATCATAGACATTGAAAGATGCGTGGCGTTGGCAAAAAAACACAATTTGATTTCTGTCATAGACAACACATTCGCTTCTCCCTACCTTCAAAATCCGTTAGACATGAATGCGGATATTGTAATGCATAGCGCTACAAAATATTTGAACGGGCACAGCGATGTTGTAATGGGCGCTTTGTGCACCAACGACGACAACTTGTATGAGCAATTGGCATTCATTGCAAATTCATGTGGTGCTACCCCTGGACCACAAGACAGCTTCTTGGTATTGCGCGGACTGAAAACATTGCATGTTCGTATGGAAAGACATTGCGCGAACGGCGTTGTTGTAGCGAACTTTTTATCGAATCATCCGAAAGTTGAAAAGGTTTACTGGCCTGGATTCCCTTCACATCCAAATCACGAAGTTGCGAAAAAACAAATGCGCGATTTCGGTGGAATGATTTCTTTCAGCTTGAAAGGTGACCGTTTCGAAGACGCTTCTACCCTTGCGCAAAATGTTCGTGTATTTTCATTAGCGGAATCTTTAGGTGGGGTGGAATCATTGCTTGGACATCCTGCATCTATGACGCACGCGTCCATTCCAAAAGCTGAAAGAGAAAAAAGTGGAATTACAGATTCTCTTTTGAGATTGAGCGTGGGTATTGAAGATGCAGAAGACTTAATTGAAGATTTAACTAATGCATTAAATGCAATCTAATATGAGCAAGAAAAACGTTGCCGTTGTTGGCGCTGGTTTAGTTGGAAGTTTGTGGGCGGTTTATCTGGCTAAACGCGGTTATACGGTTTCCGTATTCGACCGTCGTTCAGACATACGCAACGTGAAAGTTGTTCAAGGAAAAAGTATAAATCTCGCTCTTAGCGATCGCGGTTGGAAAGGCCTTGAAGGCGCTGGCATTCGCAAAGAAATTGAAGAAGTTGCACTGCCAATGAGCGGCAGATTGATGCACGCTATTAACGGTGAATTGACTTACCAACCTTACGGAAAAGAAGGACAAGCCATCTACAGTGTTTCAAGAGGAATTTTGAATCAGACGTTGGTGCGTTGTGCAGCAGAATTTGAAAACGTTTCACTGAACTTCGAACACAAATGTGTCGATGTTGAATTGGATACGAATACCATTGTTTTCGAAGGAAAAAACGGCGAACACGTTCGTCAACAATTCGATCAAATATTCGGAACCGACGGTGCATTCAGCGCTGTTCGCGCGCGTATGACCAAGCTCGACCGCAACGAATATTCGCAAGCCTATTTAGACCACGGATACAAGGAATTGGAAATTCCAGCGAACGAAGACGGGACGCACAAAATGCGCATCGACTGTTTGCATATTTGGCCACGTGGCGAGTTCATGATGATTGCGCTTCCTAACATCGATGGCAGTTTTACATGCACCCTGTTCTTTCCTTTTGAAGGAGAAGTCTCTTTCGATAAATTAAAAACAGATCAAGACGTTCTCGATTTTTTCGAGAAATATTTCCCAGATGCAAAGGCCATGATGCCTGAACTTTTGTTGGACTTCAACACAAATCCTACAGCAAGTTTAGTCATGACCAAAGATCGGAAGAGCGTCGTGTAGGGAAAGAGTGTCTTCGCCTGTGTAGA
>CALCNZ010000112.1 GCA_937897625.1 uncultured Flavobacteriales bacterium | reverse complement strand
ACAGATAAGACAGGTCCTTTGTGTGCAATTTTATCGGTAGACGATGAATTTGATTTCATGATTATCAATAAATCAGGAATTGCCATTCGTCTGAGCGTAGAAGCATTGCGTGTGATGGGAAGAAACACACAAGGAGTGAAGTTGATTAACCTTCGTGGGAACGATGAGATTGCAGCGGTTTGTGCTGTAATTCGCGACGAAAATGAAGGCGAAGCTACCGAAGGCGAGGAAAACGCAGCCGAAGGTGAAACTGCAGCTCCAACCGAAGGAGGTGAAGAATAAATTGCAATAAAACTCTTTTGGCATTAACGTTGCCAAAGGGGCAAATGAAAAAAACATATCATGAAAAAAACATTCATCCTTTTCGCGACTGTCCTGACAACCTTTTCAGCATTCGCACAAGCAGAATTAACCAGTGCATACAATGCAAATAAAGAAGGTAATTACGAAGAAGCTCTGAATTACATCAATCAAGCTTCATCGAATCCGAAGGCCATTGGTAAAGAGAAATACTGGAGATTCCGCGGTGATATTTATATGAACATTGCCATGGACAGTGTTTTAAACATGAAGTACGCGAGTAGCTTCAATGAAGCGGTAGCTTCTTATTCCAAAGCATTGGAATTGAGTAAGGATTATGTGATGGAAATTGGCGCTGTTGTAGATAACGCACGTAGAGCCGAAGAAGGAAAAGCCATTGCAGCTTACAAGTCGAGCAATCCTTGCGGGGCAGCAACCCATTACGACAATCTTATTTCAACAAGTAAGATGTTTGGTGTTACCGATAGTATTTACGTTTATTATTCTGGAATTTGTCACGAGGCATGCGGAAACGTAGACATGGCATTGGCCAACTTTAAAACTTGTGCAGAGATTAATTACCAAGCAGCAGATTGCTACTCGCGTATTGGTAATATGCTTCTGAAAGCAGGAAGAAAGGAAGAAGCTATTAAAATCTTAGGAGAAGCTCGTGCCAAGTACCCGAAGAACTCTTCAATTCTTACAGCAGAGGTGAATATCTACATTGAAGACAAAGACTACCAAAAAGCACACGACGTTTTGGTGGCATTAGCAGAAGCAGATCCAAAGAATGAAAGTGTCCTTTTCGTTTTGGGAGTAACCTATGAAAAGAACAACGATCCTGTTGAAGCTGAAAAGGTATACAACAGAGCGTTAGAATTAAATCCAACCTACTTCGATGCGCATTACAATTTGGCTGTAATGAATTACAATCAGGGAGTTGAAAAATTCAAAGTGTGCGATGCTATTCCACCAAGAGAAACTGCACGTTACGACGCATGCAGAGCCGAAACAAAAGGTGTTTTTGCGAAGGCAGCTGAACATTTTAAAGTTTGTTACGATCAAGATCCTACGCAGGCCTCTTTGAAAAAAGCACTTCAAGAATGTTACAGAAAATCTGGTCAGCCAGAGAAGGCAACAGAATTGAAATAAAAATAATTTCGAATTTGAAAAGGGAGCTTTTGCTCCCTTTTTTAGTTTTCAACATTTCGAAAATGAAAGCAATTTGACCTTCAATTTGCGGAAAAGAATTGCATGTTTACTTGGTCGAAATTAATGACGCATTCGTTGCGGAAAATTGAGCAAAACGAAATCAACGATGTCGTTTCCTTTCCAACTGGAATTGATTTGTGGGATAAGAATGGAGGCATTCGTTCACAGGAGATTTCATTGCTCGTTGCGCATAAACATTCAGGCAGCACAAGCATGGCACTTCAAATTGCATTGAAGAACATAGATGAAGGAACTCCAGTGCTTTACCTCAGTGCAGACATCTCTCCGGAATTGTTCATGTATAAGATTATGCTTCAGCGTGCCAAGGAGGTTATTCCGTCTTTTCATGAAGTGACACACGATGCGTTATATTGGGATTCGCTTTGCCTGAAATATCTCGAAGATCTGCATTCAAGGCCACTTTATTTTCAAGAGTTTAAAGAGCCCAAGTTGAATATTGCAATGGAGGGTATTGTTAAATTTCGGGACAAGCATCCGCGTGGACTAATTCTTATTGATAAACTGAAATACAATTACACCGACGGGAAATTGTCTCCCGAATTGTTGAATATGTTTCTAAGTGGCCTCAGCGAAGATATTTCGGGGTCAGAAAGGGGAGTGCTTATTGTTACAAGTACCGCTTGCGATATGGTAGATTTCTCCTATGGAAAGTTTCCTTCCTTATTAAGTATTTTCAATTGGAATATTTTCAATCAGTATTTCAAGCGCGTCTTTATGTTACGCAAAGACATTAATGCATGGATGAACACCGATTATTTCAGTCCAGATTTTCTTTTTGCTTCCGGTGTTGCTATTACTGCAGATTCAAGGGTTCGAGATGAAGAAGATTTGGTGTATTACCATTCTTCGCATTACCAATTTTATTGCAAAACAAATCCAGTGGTAAGACCACTGGATGAAGATGATTACGATAGCCCTTTTTAGTAAGCGGACTTATTGAGCGTATTCGAAGAGCTCTTTTGTTGAGTAGCTGCTGTAGTAATTCAAGAAGCGGTTTTTCCAACCCACATTGTTTGCAG
The DNA here is from genome assembly GCA_937897625.1 of uncultured Flavobacteriales bacterium. Classification (GTDB taxonomy): domain Bacteria; phylum Bacteroidota; class Bacteroidia; order Flavobacteriales_D; family Sanyastnellaceae; genus CAIZGX01. Next base: position 4,925 of record CALCNZ010000112.1, on the reverse strand, counting down.
GCAAGTGGTGGAATAAATCGCGAAACCCTTTGCATTGGTCTTTCATGTAAGAACGAAAGGCAAACTGATCGTTTTCATTCAAACTAGAGAAAGCCAGTAAACAGCGTAAGGTTGCAATGTTTAAGTTGTCGAATAAGTGCCAGCGCGAAAGTGGGCCATTCATCACATGAACGCGTCCGTCTTTCAAAAAGACAATCATACAATCGCCATTTTTACGAAGGTGAATCATTTTACCGGGCTCGAATCCCAAGCGCGAAGCATGGCTTGCACTGAAACCAGCCTGCTGCGTGAAGCCGTTGTTATTAAAGATCTTCCACAACTTAGGTCCAGCTGTGAATAGAGGCAAGAAATCCGATGTGGTCTCGCTGAAATAAGGGTTTTGTGTTTTCATGAGACAAATATTTTGCCTCACGTTGTAATGTATTTACGAGCTGATTTTTGAAAGAAAATAATTTTTATTTGGACTTAGTGTAAATTTTACACTAAGTTAGCATTCAAGATTAGAAACATGAATAGTTCAGGAATAAAAAGAATAGGTGTTCTTACTAGTGGAGGTGATGCTCCGGGTATGAATGCCGCCATACGCGCGGTTGTCCGTGCGTGTGCTTTCCACAATATTGAAGTGGAAGGAATCTTTCAAGGTTATGCTGGATTAATTGCAGGCGATTTCAAACGTTTAAACGAACGTTCGGTGGCTCGCATCTTAGGACGCGGAGGCACCATTCTTAAATCCTCGCGCTGCAAAGAATTTCACACCGTGGAAGGAAGAGCGAAAGCCATTGAGCAAATGAAGAAGCACCATATAGATGCACTTATTACTATAGGTGGAAACGGAACCTTCACAGGAGCTCACATTCTTTCGCAAGAGTCGGGCTTACCTGTTATGGGAATACCGGGAAGTATTGATAACGATTTATACGGAACCGATCACTGCATTGGTTTCGATACCGCTACGAATACTGTTGTAGATGCAGTAGATAAGATTCGTGATACAGCCACTTCGCACAATCGCATTTTCTTCGTTGAAGTAATGGGAAGAAACAGCGGATTTATTGCTTTGAAAGCGGGAATTGCTGCGGGTGCCATTGCCATTGTTCTTCCGGAAGACGAAATGACTTCAGAAGAGTTGATGCAAATTCTGCGTGCAAGTGAAGACAGCGGAAAGTCAAGTTCAATTGTAATTGTTGCTGAAGGAGCAAAGAGCGGAACAGCCTATGAACTTGCCAATAAGGTAGCTGCTGAAAATCCGGATTACGACACACGTGTTACTGTGCTTGGACACCTGCAACGCGGCGGTGCGCCTAGTTGCTATGATCGCGTAATTTCCTCGCGCATGGGTGTCGCGGCTGTAGAAGGTTTACTTCAGGGTCGAAAAGATGTCATGGTTGGAATTGTGAACGATAGAGAAACCTATACTTCGTTAGAAGAAGCCATCACCCGCAGCAATCTTCCGAACAGAGACGAATTACGCATAGCTCGAATACTTGCGATATAACATTAAAAAAAAGAATAAAATGAAAAAAGTAGCAATCAATGGTTTTGGACGAATTGGCCGCATGTGCTTTCGTCATACATTAACAGATAACACGATTGAAGTAGTCGCCGTAAACGACTTAACAGATGTTAAAACGCTTGCTCACTTGTTGAAATACGACAGTATTCATGGACGTGTGAATGCAGAGGTTTCAGCGGATGGAGATTTTTTGGTTGTAAACGGAAAGAAGATTCGTGTTTATGCTGAAAAGGATCCTTCTAACTTACCGTGGGGCGAATTGAATGTTGATGTGGTTATTGAAAGCACAGGCTTCTTCACAGATGACGTAAGTGCTGGAAAGCACATCACCGCAGGGGCGAAGAAGGTTGTGATTTCTGCTCCAGCAACAGGCAATGTGAAAACTATTGTTCTTGGCGTTAACGATGATACGCTTACGGCGGAAGATCTAATTGTTTCGAATGCCTCATGCACCACGAACTGCTTGGCTCCAATTGCAAAAGTATTGAACGATTCTTTCGGAATTGAAAAAGGATATATCACCACCGTTCACGCTTACACTGCTGACCAACGTTTGCAAGATGCTCCGCACAAAGATTTGCGCAGAGCGCGAGCAGCAGCATTAAGCATGGTGCCAACAAGCACAGGTGCTGCAAAAGCAGTTGGATTGGTTCTTCCAGAATTAAAAGGGAAATTAGATGGAGTAGCGGTGCGCGTCCCAACACCAGACGGATCATTAACGGACTTAGTGGCTATCTTGAAAAGAGAAGTAACCAAGGAAGAAGTGAACGCTGCTATGAAGGCTGCAGCTGAAGGTCCAATGAAAGGAATACTTGAGTACTGCGTTGATCCGATTGTTAGTATTGATGTTGTTGGAAATCCAGCAAGCAGCGTTTTCGACGCCGACTTAACTTCAGCAAATGGAAACTTGGTGAAAGTTATGTCGTGGTACGACAACGAAGCAGGATACAGCAAGCGCGTGATAGACCTTCTTCACAAAATGTAATTCGAAATTGAAATAGAAAATAAAAAGTAAACGAAGAGTAATGATACTTATAGCTGATAGCGGATCCACTAAATGTGATTGGGCCCTAATTGACGAGGAAGGATCTCGGTTGTGAAATTTTGAAACCATGGGGTTGAATCCCTATTTTCACGATGAAAAAATTGTTGAAGGAGCAATCAGAGGAAATGTGCCTCTTGCATTGTATGCCGATAAAATTTCTCATGTTTATTTTTACGGTGCTGGAAGCAGTACGCCTACCATGTGCGGAATTATAGAATGTGGATTACGAGCTGTTTTTCCAACTGCTGAATTATTGATTGAACACGATTTGCTTGGAAGTGCTTATTCTACCTATGATGGAGAGCCTTGTATTTCGTGTATTCTTGGAACGGGAAGTAATTCTTGTTTCTTCGATGGAAAAGACATTCATGAATCAGTTCCTTCGTTGGCTTATATACTAGGCGATGAAGCAAGTGGATCATACTTCGGGAAGATTTTATTGCGCGAATACTTCTACAAGAAGTTGCCTGCGGAAATTGCAGAGGCTTTTGAAAAAAGTTTCCCTTTAAGCAAGGACGAATTCATTTCGAAGATATACAGAGAGCCAAACGCGAATGTTTATTTAGCAAGCTTCACTCGCTTTATCGGCAACTTCGCTCACCATCCGCATGTGATCAATTGGGTGGTGAACGGAATGCGCGAGTTTATTGATATACACGTGAAATCATTTGAAAATTGGGACAAAGTTCCGGTTCATTTTGTAGGCTCTATTTCACACTACTTCAAACACTGTTTGGAAGAGGCTTGCAGATTGGAAGGCGTGCGCTTGGGTAACATCATTAAGAAGCCTATAGACGGATTGGTGAACTATCATGTTAAATACGTATTTCATCACGCAGAATGAAAGGAGCCATATTCGATTTAGACGGAGTCCTTGTAGACACCGCGAAATACCATTATCAAGCATGGAAGCGTTTAGCGAATTCTGTTGGTGTTGAATTTTCATTGGACGATAACGAACACTTGAAAGGTGTGAGTCGCGCTGAATCTTTGGAAATCATTCTGAAGAAAGGCAACATTGAAAAGTCCCCAGAGGAGAAGCAGTCGCTCATGGATATAAAGAACGAGTGGTACTTGGAATTGGCTTCAGAAATGAATCCTGATGAGGCCTTACCTGGAGCCATTCCATTTTTGGAATCGTGTAAGGAAAGAGGAATTAAAATAGCCTTGGGATCTTCTTCGAAGAACGCCCCAATGATTTTGGATCGCTTGGGAATTACACATTTGTTCGATGCTATCGTAGATGGAAATGTTGTTTCTAAATCGAAGCCAGATCCAACAGTGTTTCTTACAGCTGCGGAGAAACTGGGATTAGCCCCAAGCGAGTGCATCGTTTTCGAAGATGCTATTTCAGGTGTTCAAGCAGCAAAGACGGGTGGATTCTATTGTGTGGGTATTGGAACAAAAGAAGTTCTTCCACTTGCCGATGAGATTGCTACTACGCTCGGAGAGTATAGTGTGAGGTAAACTCAATCCCAATACATGTGCTGGTAATTCGATAGGTCTGGCTGACTCCAATCGCCGCGACCGTTGTAAAACTCAACATCTCCCTCATCATAGAGCGTAAACATTTTGGACGTTCCGTATGTGTTTAGCGTAACAACATTCGCTTTCACTGATTCCTTTCGTTCAATGTCAAAACTGGTGTAGGTATTTCCTCGCCATCCAAACCCAACTGTCTCTTGATTGTAGTTCGGATATATATAGCCGCTATTGTTGGGGAAGAATGGAGCCAGCATTTCATTGAATGAACCAATGCCGTGGTAATCTTCGGAAGTCAGCTGGAAGGAACAAAAACCGCCTTGTTTCAATTTTGCAGAAATCGTAAATCCTCTTGAAACCAAAATCGAATCAATCTGCTTTTCATGAGGGGCATAATTGCTAACGGGCGCAGTGAATGTATAGGAGATTATCCCTTCGACATTCGAGGTGGATGGAAGGAAGGTGTATCCGTTTTGATTGCAATATTCAACCACCTTCCAAAGGATCTCGGCTTCTTGTATAATTTTCTCTTTTGAAACGAAACTCGGAAAGGTTTCTTGCAAATTGCTGTTGTGGAATTGATACATGAGCTTGGTCACAACAGCGGCTTTCCATGCTTTCAGTTCTTCAGCCGGGGCAGAGCCAATTTTAAGCGCTGAAGGTTTTTCACATTTTCCAAGTTTAAATCCTTCCGAATAGAAACAATTTCGAATCACGTTTCCTGAAGAGTCTCTCTCAATCCAGTTTCCGTTTAATAAATTGTTCTTATATATTTTCTCACATTTCAATTTTCCATTCGAAAAAAAATCTCTTTCGGTTTGTTCCTTTTCGTGAAGAATAAGTTCCCATTTGAAATTTCCATTTTCATAGTACTTCTCAATGTGT
>CALCNZ010000111.1 GCA_937897625.1 uncultured Flavobacteriales bacterium | reverse complement strand
TATCTCATTGGATGCAGAATTATCACATCGATGGATACCGTTTCGATTTATCAAAGGGATTCACTCAGAATAATACATTAGGAAATATAGCGGCATGGGGCGCCTATGACCAAAGTCGCATAAACATTTTAACGGACTACTACAACCACATGCAAACGGTTGAACCCGGATCTTATGCTATTTTGGAGCACTTTGCAGACAACAGTGAGGAGACTGTTTTAAGTAACAACGGAATGCTTTTGTGGGGAAATTTGAACTACCAATACATGGAAGCATCTATGGGTTATACCTCAGATCTTTCTTGGGGAAGCTACCAAAACCGTGGATGGAATAACGCAAACCTTGTAACCTATGCCGAAAGTCACGATGAAGAGCGCATGATGTACAAGGATCTTCAATACGGAGCCAGCAACGGATCGTACAACATTACCAATTTAAACACAGCCTTAAAAAGACAGGAATTATCGCATAGCTTATTGATTCCTATTCCTGGCCCAAAGATGATTTGGCAGTTTGGTGAGCTTGGATACGACTATTCAATTGGAACGTGTTCCGACGGAGTTACTGTTGATTTGGCGAACTGTAAAACGTCTGCAAAGCCTATTCGTTGGGACTATTGGGACAATCAGAATAGAAAGCACTTGTATAAAGTGACGGCTGCTTTGAATAATTTAAAAAAGAATGAGCCAATTTTTTCAACGACCAATTTCAATGTGGATTTGGCGGGGTACGGCAAGCGTATTCATTTGAATGGAACGAACAACGCCGTAATTGTTGGAAATTTCCAAACATCATCTATCAATATGATTCCAGGCTTTCAGCATACTGGAACATGGTATGATTACTTCACAGGGAATTCATTTCAAGTAAACGATTTAAATGCAACATTCTTTTTTGAAGCTGGGGAATACCATGTTTACACAGACTATCAGTTGGCTGTTCCCGATTTGAATACATCTTTAGAAGAAGTGATGTCTTTCGCGAAATCGAACTTAATGATTTGGCCTAATCCTTCGAATGACCGCGTAAATGTGGCTTACAACATGAGTCAAGCATCTCCAGTTCAAATTGTGTTGCGCGATTTAACAGGAAGAATTGTTTCTTCTTTTAACACTCAAGGAATTTCAGGAATGAATCAAACCGAATGGAATTTATCAGAACAGAATATTGCTGCAGGTTCATATATCATTTCCGTTGAAACAGAAGGAACAAGAGAATCGGCTCCTTTCATTTGGAATCCATAAAGTGAAATTTACCAACAATGAGTAAGTGTATGTTGGACACGAAGTAAAAACTCGATATATTAGCGCGACTTAAACCAAAACAAATTTTATTTTTTAATATGTCAAAATTCTATAAAACCAGCGTTCTCACACTGTTTATAGCGTTGTACTCAGCTTTTTCATGGGGTCAATCTATTAGTGGTGTAGTTACAGATGAAGAGAATCGTCCCATACCTGGGGCCTTTGTTTTAGTAAAGGGAACATCCAATGGAACCGCAAGTGACCAGGTCGGAAATTATACCTTAAAGACAGGCGCAGGTACCTTCGAATTGGAAGTAAAGGCTTTGAATTTTACAACATTGACCAAAACCATTACTGTTGCTGGTGCAGATGTAAAACAAAACTTCAAGTTAAACTCAGGTAGTTTAACGCTTGATAATATTGAGATTGTTGGATACGGTATTGAGCGTAATCGTCCGAGTACAGGATCAATAGCAAAAATTAGCGGTAAAGACATTGCAGCTATTCGCACTCCGAGTTTTGAAGCTGCGCTTCAAGGTCAAGCTGCTGGATTGCAGGTTTCTCAAGGTTCTGGAATAGCAGGTGCTGGATCCTTGATTCGAATTCGAGGAACATCTTCTGTTTCTGCTGGTGGTGATCCCCTTTATATTATCGATGGTATTCCAATGACACAAGATTATTTCTTGCGTGGTAACAGCGGTG
>CALCNZ010000110.1 GCA_937897625.1 uncultured Flavobacteriales bacterium | reverse complement strand
CGATTGAATACAATACTCATCGACTTGTCTCGCGACATCTGGTCTTACATCAGCATGGATTATTTCCGTCAGATTGTGAAGGAAGGTGAAGTGGGTTCTTCGGCTATGCCACACAAAGTGAATCCGATCGATTTCGAAAATGCGGAAGGAAACTTGGGTATTGCGAATGCCTTGTTTGAACATTTAGCTGCGAAGCTTCCTGTAAGCCGCTTACAGCGCGACTTAACCGACAGTACGGTTCTTCGCAACATTGGTGTTCCCATGGCGCATACCGTTATTGCTTTGAATTCAATTTTGAAAGGATTGGGTAAGTTGAAGTTGAACGAAGCGAAGATTGCCTTAGACCTTGAAAACAATTGGGCCGTTGTTGCGGAAGGAATTCAAACTGTTCTTCGTCGCGAAGGATATGAAGCTCCTTATGAAGCTCTGAAGAATTTAACTCGCGGAAAAGATCGCATTGAAGAGTCTGACATTCATGCATTCATTGATGTGTTGGAAGTATCGGACGCCATTAAAGCTGAATTGAAAAAGATTCGACCTGAAAATTATACCGGCATAGACTTAATGTCTGATCACGAATGAAGTCGTTTCGCGCCATATTCGCATTGCTAGGCGACTACAAAGGATCGTTGGTATGGAATTTTTTCTTCAACATACTCAACGCTATTTTTTCTTTGTTTACTTTCTTGAGTGTTGTTCCGTTTTTGTATGTGCTGTTCGATGTGAATCAGGGCGGGAATGCGCCTATCTCCCAAGCCAAAGGATTGTGGGATCAGTTTAAAGATCAATTGAACGGTGCCATTCTTGAACAAGGGAAGCCGCATGTTCTGCTTCTGATGTGTGTGTTCATTGTGATTTTGGCTTTGCTGAAAAATGCAGTGAATTACATTTCGCTTTTGAGCATAGCGCGCATTCGAACAGGTGTCTCACGAGATCTTCGGAAGAAGATGTACAAGAAAGTGCTTCGTCTTCAATTGGCATTTTTCTCGAATGAACGAAAAGGCGATTTGATTTCGCGCATGACGAATGATTTGAATGAAATTGAATTCTCTGTTATTGGTGCGTTGGAAGCGTTGTTGAAGTCGCCTGTAATGATCTTTTTCTCTTTGCTCACGTTGGTGCTCATGAGTTGGAAGCTTACGTTGTTCGCGTTTATTTTCTTGCCGGTAAGTGGATATTTAATAGCGCGCATTGCCAAGAGTTTGAAGAACGTAGCGAAGCGCAGCAAGTCGAATTTAGGAGAATTAATAGCACTTCTCGACGAAAGTTTAACAGGTATTCGTGTCATTAAAGTTTTCAATGCTGAAGATCATTTCGAAAAGAAATTCGACGAGACCAACGAGGGATATGCTCGTCTCATGCATAAGTTGTACAAGCGAGAATACTTGGCATCGCCCATGTCGGAATTTATTTCGCTCATGGTCATTAGTGTGTTGTTGTATGTGGGAGGAATTATTGTTTTCAGTGGCGAAATAAGCGGCGAATTGCTCATTGGGTATTTGGTTGTGTTCTCGCAAATTATTCAACCGGCGAAACAATTCAGCGATGCTATTTTCAAAGTGAATAAGGGAATGGCGAGTCTGGATCGTATTCGAGAGGTCTTGCATGCGGAAGAAACCGTGTTGGATAAATCAGATGCAGTGGAGCTTACTACGTTTAACGAACGCATTTCATTTGAAGGAGTAAGTTTCAAGTATGGTGAAGAAGAAGTGTTGAAGAACATTTCCTTCAACATTGAAAAAGGACAAACTGTTGCATTGGTGGGTTCTTCTGGAAGTGGAAAGACGACACTGGCAATGCTTCTAGCGCGTTTTTACGATCCGACTTCGGGAAGCATAAACATCGATGGTGTGGCTATCACACATCTGCAAACGAAGTCGCTTCGTGTCCACATGGGCATGGTTACGCAAGATGCCTTGTTGTTCAACGATACGGTTGCGAACAACATTGTTTTATCGGAACAACATTCAAACGAGAAGTTAATGGAAGCTGCTCGTGTTTCGAACGCCATGGAATTCATTGATGAATTGGAGAACAAGTTCGACACAAACATTGGCGACAGCGGAATGCGTTTGTCGGGCGGACAGCGTCAGCGTTTGTCTATTGCACGCGC
>CALCNZ010000109.1 GCA_937897625.1 uncultured Flavobacteriales bacterium | reverse complement strand
TAGATCCATTGGATTCTACTTCACGTATCTTAACTCCAGCTATCGTTGGAGACGAGCACTACACTTGTGCGCAACGTGTAAAAGGAATTCTACAACGCTACAAAGAATTACAAGATATTATTGCGATCTTGGGTATGGACGAATTATCTGAAGACGATAAGTTGGCTGTATACCGCGCTCGTAAAGTGCAGCGTTTCTTGTCTCAGCCATTCCACGTGGCAGAGCAATTCACCGGTATCCCAGGGGTATTGGTTCCAATTGAAGAAACAATCAAAGGTTTCAACATGATCTTAGACGGAGAGTGTGATGAATATCCAGAAGCTGCTTTCAACTTGAAAGGTACCATCGAAGAGGCTATTGAAGCCGGTAAGAAAATGTTGGCTGAATCACAGAACTAAGAGCAATTATGCGTGTTGAAATAATTACCCCAGAAACCGTTCTTTTTCAAGGCGAAGCGGAATATGTTTTCCTTCCAGGAAGTTCAGGTGGATTGGGAATCTTAAACAACCACGCCCCTTTAATTTCTTCATTGAAAAAAGGTAGCGTTCGCGTGAAAGATACACAAGGCAAAGAATTGACTTTCGATGTGCTTGGCGGTACCGTTGAGGTACTGAACAACCAAGTAATGGTTTTAGCTGAATAACACTTCCTTCTAAGGAAGAATAATCTAACGTTATGAATATTGAACAACTCAACACCGGCTCTCTAACGGGAGAGTTAAAGGTGACTCTTGACCCTATTGATTACAACGAAAACTACGAGACGGCTCTTAAGACGTATCGCAAACGTGTTGAATTACCTGGGTTCCGCAAAGGTGCAGTTCCTGCGTCTTTAGTAAAACAGCGTTTCGGAAAGTCATTGTTGGCCGACGAGATTAATCGCATGTTGCAAGAGGCTATCGGAAACTATGTTTCGGAAAATAAACTGGAGTTGTTAGGTAGCCCAATTCCTAAAGAGGGCGATGATGTTGGCGATTGGGACAACCCATCAACATTTACTTTCACATACGAAATTGGATTCGCTCCAACGTTCGACTTGAATTTAGATAAATCGAAAACTTTCACAAAGTTGGAAGTTGATGTGAACGAAGAGCTTATTGGTCGTCAGATGAAAGAGTACGCTCGTCGTCACGGTCAGTTGTCAAAGCCTGAAGTTACTGAGTCGGAAGATATGATTATGGCAGAGATTGCTGAATTGAATGAAGACGGTTCTGTAAAAGAGGGTGGTGTTTCAAACAAGACCTCAATCTTCTTGGAGTACATCAAAGATGAAGCTACAAAGGCTTTGTTCGTTGGGAAAAATATTGGAGAAACGGCTGTTGTAGATCCTTTCTTGTTGAACAGCGATCACGAAGATTTATCTCGCATGTTAGGTGTTACGCATCATGACCTTCACCACATCGATTCAAAATTCTCTGTAACGATCTCTGAAATCATGCGCATGCAGCCGGCAGAGTTGAACCAGGAATTATTCGATAAATTATTTGAGCCTGGTACTGTGACTACTGAAGAGCAAATGACAGATCGCGTGAAAGCAGATTTGGCTGCAATGTTTGAAAAAGATTCAGAGTGGATGTTCAAGCGTGACTTCGCTAAAGATATTGTTGAAATGGTTTCTATTGAGTTACCAGACGAATTCTTGAAGCGCTTCATTCTAATGACCAACGAGAAGCCTATTGAAATGGCTCAATTGGAAATGGAATATCCTGGCTACGCAAACGGATTGAAGTGGCAGTTGATCGAAAATAAAATCATCAAAGAAAATGAAATCAAAGTTTCTGTAGAAGACGCTATGGATTACGTTAAAGCTTCTTTGGTAGATCGTTTCAAGTCTTACGGAATGCCAGTAGACGAAGAGCGTTTAGATCAATTAGCGAAGCAAACACTTGCGAAGCAAGAAGAAGCAAAGAACGTATACGATATGTTGTATGAAGATGGCGTAATGAAAGTGGTTCAAGCAAACTGTTCAGTGAAAGTTGAACGTTTGGCTTACGAAGATTTCAGACACCGTGCACAGCACTAAATAGAATGAGTTGAAAAAGAAAAACCTCGGAATCTCCGAGGTTTTTCTTTTTCCGATTATTTAATCTTAGTTTTGAATCAGAGAGATCTTCTCTAGAATTTCAGAAATCTCACGCTTCGCTGAAAGAATTTTCTTCTCAATTTCCTTACGCATACTTTCCGCACCTTTA
>CALCNZ010000108.1 GCA_937897625.1 uncultured Flavobacteriales bacterium | reverse complement strand
ACGACGCTCTTCCGATCTCGTTGATGAACACGAGGATGCATGAGGTGATTCAAACACTCCGATTGCATGTCTAAAATTCGATCGTGAATCTTCGGATCATCGCTTTTCGAAAAATGTCCAAAACCTCTACGCTGATCCAATAAGTAATTAAAGGTTGGAATAGCTTCACTCCAAACGTCTGCGGCAAAAGCATACTTCGCCAAAGCGTTCATGGCTTCCTTTTGTTTAACTTCTGAAACAGGCTCCAAAGGCTTTACAGAAGAACCTTGTCCAGCATAGGCTCTGTCGTAATGCACCCCACCAATTTGACGTGTCATTACATTCGTTTGAATGCCGTATTCTTTCGTAGCAATTAAGAACGATTGAAGCAATTCAGCATAGCTTTCGTTTGAAGAGATCAAATGCTCTTTCAATTTTGGAAGAACAAATTTTACCAATTCACAACGCTCGGCGCCGTATGCAACGGGATCGCTAGAAAGATCATAGATGTTAACGTCTGGATCAATACCTCTGCCGGCAGTGCGCATATCATCTGCATCATTTCCATACGCTAACTGATGCTCTGTGCTTCTCGATGTGATTTTATCTAAACGCTCCTTTTCTTTTTTCTCATCTGAAAGAGCCTGACTGTAGCCGTATTCAATCACCCATTTATCGTAAGGCCCAACTTTCACATCGCAATAAAGCGCTTGCTCCTTTGGATTCATTTGATAATTGAAAGCGGGATATTCCATCACTGAATTCGCTAATCCTTCCTTATTGATTTTTTCCACATTCTTGATGTCCGATACAGACTGAAGCGTGCTTGCACGCATGTTGTGCGTAAGACCAAGCGTATGCCCTACTTCATGAAGAACCAAACGGTACAACATCTGACGTACAATTTCCTGCTTTTCTAAATCACTCGCCCCCATTACGTTTGCAGCGCTTGTCCCGAAAATCAATTGCTCGTTACTCATAGCTGCTGCGTTGCATAAAAATGGATTGCGCGCGCCTTTCGATTTCAAAATTTCTTCTTGCTCGTCTGAAAGTGAACTTCCCAAACGGAAAGTGCGATCTGCATAAACTCGATTGGTTAAAGCCACCCACTCCAACATAATGTCAGCACCCAAGATTTCGCCTGTACGTGGGTTCACAAAACTTGGCCCGTAACCACCAAATGGCGGCGCTGGAGTTGATGTCCAACGAAGAACATTGTAGCGAATATCACCGGCATCCCACGTTGCATCATCAGGTTGTTGCAAACAAACCACAGCATTCTTGAAACCGGCTGCTTCAAAAGCCACATTCCATCTTTCAACTGCTTCTTTGATGATCGGACGAAACTCAACAGGTGTCGTGTTTTCCATCCAAAAAGTAATGGGTTGAATGGGTTCACTCAATTTATCATTCGGATTTTTCTTTTCCAAATTCCAACGGTGAATCACATCTCTCCAAGGCGTTGCTGAAGCAACAGTCATGTCATTCACTTGTGTTGTGAAATAACCAACGCGCGGATCGTCGTATCGTGGCTTGAAATTATTCTGCGGAACAGAAAGGAACGAGTGCTGATATTGAACTGTTACATTTCGTCCGTCCGCCACTGCGTCTCCACCAATATTTGGAGAACTCGTTTCGTAAACATAAGAGACCACAATCTCTGAATTCTCTTTGTAGGTACGGATGGAATTTACCTTAGACTTTTCTTTGCTTAAGCTTCCTAATGGTGCGTCTCCGCCGCGTGGAGCAGGCATCTTCACCAATTGCATTTTTTCAGATAACAATAATGCGTCGCCATCGATGAGCATTTTGTTTCCATCTGAACTCGTTGCTTCAATTTTTTCTGAAGCCAAAACGGGATTATTGATGTTTGATGAAGCCGATTTACTAATTGCGTTGGAAGGGTCGTAATAGTAGTTGGTGTTGGCTTGAACAACTTCTAGCCTTTCATAGTTCTTCTTGAAAACCACAATCTTTGAATCACCGAATGCTCCCTTGTGGTATCCCGTTTCAACCGGTGCGTTTTCAATATAATTGAAATAGATAAACTCTTGATTCAGTTGCGCTTTTTGAATTTCAATGTACGTTTTCCCTGTTGTAGTGTCTGTGTAGAACGAAAGCAATCCTTCTTTCTTCTTGCACTTTTTTACAATGTCGCCGAATTTGTCTTCAGGCTTTTTCTCTTCTTTTTTAACAGGCTGTTTCTTCTTTT
>CALCNZ010000107.1 GCA_937897625.1 uncultured Flavobacteriales bacterium | reverse complement strand
CCTATCCGCTGGTTGTTCTTGTTGTACCTATTGATTTTCTCTTCAGAATAAATTAATCCGTTTTTATAGGTTCTTCGCGTAATAACCCTTCCATCTTCAGCGTATTCTATGTACTTTCCTTCAATAAGATTATTTGTATAATTGAATGAAGTTCGCAATTTTCCAGAAGGGAAATACTCTGTTGCAGGACCATCTTTTACGTCGTTATTGTAGGAAATTGATCTTTCTTTTCGTCCCAAAGAATCGAAGTAACTTTCTAATCCGAATTTCAAATTCTCTTTGTATTCAATAGACTGTTGAAGAGAACCGTCTGTTCTAAAAAACTTCCACGTGGAATCCAGTTGAAAGTCTTTTCTGTTTCCTTCTGATTTTAGAACTCCTGTATCGTAGTAGTTCTTCCAATATCCATTCGGTTTTCCCTGTTCAAGAAATCCTTCACTGCTTTTCTTACCGTTTCCGTAAAAGAATACTTTGAACTCTTTTTGAGACCAAACAGTTAACTGTCCGGTGAGGAGAAGAGCGATTAATATTCCGAATGATTTCATTTTTCAAAGGTCGTTATGAATTTCATTGTAAAACGAATTTGCACATAACTTTGTTTTCACCAACATCTATTATGTAATTATAATCTTTATAAAAGAAAATAGTAGTAGTAATAGGGTTGTTAATTCCGTCAGTAAGTTCTCTCTAATTTCTTAGGAATTGTGGTTATTATCAATAAAGGAACATGTTTTTAACAATTCTAATAAGCTTAATTCTCTGAATTTGAATATTATTATATGAAATGAACATACTTATGAAAAATTGGGAGTGTTGATATTCTTATTGCTGTAACAACTTATTTTCTGTTGATGAATTTCGTTCATAACAAAACTAAAAAAGTGAGAACTAAATTTTGATTAAAAATGATTTTGTATAAGTGTTTCAATAATATGAAAGGTAAAATATTGTTTTGAACAGTTATTCACAAGTTAGACACACTAAAAACAGCAAGTTGTTAAAAGTCTAACCTTTCCATTCACAACGTGATTCAAAAGACAAAAGAAAGAAATAAGTTTGTATCAATCTAAAATAATTATGAAACTTTATATAGGATCTGATCACGCAGGTTTTGAAATGAAAGAAACCTTGAAAACATGGATAAACGCTGAATTTCCTTCAGTTCAAATTGAAGATAAAGGTTGTGAATCAACAGACAGTTGTGATTATGCTGATTATGCCCATGCTGTTGCTAAAAATGTAATAGGTGATTCACGTGGAATTTTACTTTGTGGTTCGGCGAATGGAGTAAGTATTGCAGCTAATAAGCACGCAGGTGTGAGAGCTGCATTATGTTGGACAGAGGAAATTGCGGTATTAGCACGTCAGCATAACGATGCAAATATTTTATCTATTCCAGCACGATTTGTTACCATTGATGTTGCGCAGGCTATGGTTCGTGCGTTTTTAAATACACCTTTTGAAGGGGGAAGACATTCAAGAAGAGTAGAAAAAATTGATTTATAAAATGAAGAGATCACTGGTATTATTTTTTGTATTTGTAAGCTTAATTAGCCAAGCACAAAAGGCGAACGATGAATTTGATAAGCGTAATACTTATATGAATTCAATTACTGTTCAGGAGTTAAAAGATCATTTGTATATTTTATCTGCAGATGATTTTGAAGGAAGAGAAACCAGTAAACCTGGTCAGAAAAAAGCGGCAGCGTTTCTAGAGAGTTATTATGAATCGCTAGGATTAGAAAAAGGCTCTATGACTGGCGTTCAGCAGCAGAGCTTTCCTTTACGTAAACGAAAATTAACTTCAACTGTCCTTACCGTTAATGGAAAAAATTATGAAAGTTCGAAGGATATTTTTTCTTTGGATGCCGAAGGCTTAGAGGGAACTAAGACATTTACAAAAATTGTATTTGCTGGTTATGGAATTTCAGAAGGTCGTTATAACGACTACGCTGGATTGGATGTAACTGATGCATTAGTTGTTGTTATGGACGGAGAACCAAAAACAAAAAAGGGTAAATCTCTGATTTCTGGTGATAGCGAACAATTGAGCGATTGGTCATATGATCCTGGATTGAAAGTGGCGTTGGCTCAGCAGAAAGGAGCTAAGGCCATAGTAGTGGTGCGCAGAGATTATGCGACATTTTTACCACGAATTAAATTTTGGTTGGAATCTGAAAAAATGGAGTTGATAGAAGATGTAGATGTATCTGTTGCCACTGGGATTCCTTTGATTTTCACGAATGAGAAATCTGCCAATGAGTGGTTCAATTTAGATATTGTAAAAACTGCCGGTATAGGTACAAAAAAGAAAATCAAATCTAAAAATGTAAAAACTGTTAACACCACAGTTTCTTTGAATGTAAGTGTCACTGATGAAATTGTTTCGAGTGAAAATGTACTTGCTTTTATTGAAGGAAGCGATGAAACATTGAAGAATGAGATTGTTGTTGTTTCTGCCCATTATGATCACATTGGTATTGTGAACGGTGAGATTAACAACGGTGCCGATGACGATGGTTCAGGAACGGTTTCAGCCATGGAAATTGCAGAGGCTTTTATTCAAGCTAAGAAAGATGGAAACGGTCCAAAGCGGAGCATTCTTATTCTTCATGTAAGCGGTGAGGAGAAAGGTTTGTTCGGAAGCGATTATTACACAAGACATCCGGTTTATCCGCTCGCTAACACGGTTTGCGACTTAAATATAGACATGATTGGGAGAGTTGACGAGGCGCATAAGGACAATGAAAAATATGTTTATCTGATTGGTAGTGATCGTTTGAGTATGGATTTACACACCATTTCGGAGGAAGTGAACAAGCAAACATCTAATCTTACTTTGGACTATACCTTCAATGCCGAAGACGATCCAAATCAGTTTTACTACCGTTCAGACCATTACAATTTCGCGAAGAACAATATTCCTGTAATCTTTTATTTCAGTGGTGTTCATGAAGATTATCACAAACCGGGAGATGATCCAGAAAAGATACTTTATGTCAAGATGTGTAGCATAGCACAGTTGGTATTCAGCACCGCATGGGAAATTGCTAATGCACCCACACGAATTAAGTTGAAGAACTAATTATTTTTTCGGAATAAAGAAAAAGAACGTACTGAAAAAGGCAAAAAATGCAACACCAGGCTGGGTTGTAAGAGTATCTTCCGTAAGACAAGATAAAAAAGCAAGTATTACAAAAGCTAGGGCGATTTCCTTTCCTTTGGCTTCTTTCCACATGAAATAAAAATAAAGAAGGAAGGAGATAATTGCCGCTAACCCTGAAGCAATCCAATAAGAAAGAAACTGGTTATGAACAGCGTGTTGTACCTTTTCATCTAAGTTAGGAGAAGTTTGCTTGTAAGCCTCTGAGTACGCGGTTTTCACATTCCCTTGGCCAACGCCAAAAACGAGGTTTCGTTCAAGAATAAATTTTGCGGCTTTATAATATTCCACACGTTGGAAAATGGAGTGTCCGCTTGGGTTTTCTCCGCTTTGAAAGGTTTGATATTCAAACACAATCTGGTGCCAGCGTTTTTCTAAAGCATTCCAATGTGGTTCATTGCAATTGGTATATCCGGCGAGGATATTCGAAATATCATTATCTGTTAATTGTTGAACACCAAGTGCATCTTTCGACAATCCTTTACTGGTTAAATAGCGAATGAGCGTGGTTTGAACGAGTTGTCCTCTTGCGTCTTTTTGAAGCATGGGGTGGTTGGTACGCGCTAGCCATGCGCTGTCTATTTCGAGCGGAGCAATGTTTATGAAAATACGATTTCCATTTTCAGTTTGAAAACTGTTAGATTGGGTTAATTGCGAAAGCAAGAAAAGTAAAACTGAGATAAGGGCAAATGAGGTTCCAGCTACAATAAATTTGTTTCGCTTCGATTTTGAAGCGAATAGAAGTATGACAAGCAAAATTAAAAATCCCCAACCGGTTAATGTTCCTACAAAGAAGAAAAACGAACAGACAATGCCGGTTAAGGTAATTTTCAGGTAGGTGGGGAGGATTCCAGGTAACCTCCAGGCAGCAATAACGCCTAATACAGCCATTAAGCTGAACCGAATGTGTGATATAAACAACGAAGCGTCTCTAGGCTCTTGAAGCGGGTATTTCGCAACAGCATAGGCAACACAAATAAGCGCGGCAATACCTACAGAGGTAAAAAATACCTTCCAAATAATATTTTCATCTTTCTTCGAAAGAGGAGAAAGGTTCTGTAAAAATAACGGCGCGAGAATTAAAGGAAGAAGTGTTTTTAGTTCCTTTACTATTAGGGCGTTTTCCCCACCACGAAAAAATCCGAATAAGAGAAGAATCCAGACAAGAAGGAAGCTCAAGTAAATGGGGTTGCGTAAGACAGGAAGCAATACGAGTTTCCTTTTCTGAATAGCTGAAACAACAGACACAAACAGCAGAAAGAACATAGCTACCGACATTCCTAAGTTCCAAAACGGCAACATACATGCCCAGAGAGCAAGAGCGGCTAATTGTGTTTTGGGATGACTGAAGAATTTCAGCACGGATTATTTTTTTTCAGTCTCTGCTGGTCCAGCAAGAATGGTTGCGTAGTTCTTTTGAAAGACATCCTGAGAAGCTCGAATTAGCGGATCGTTGGTTAACGACTGCTTAATTGCCGCTGAGCGGAAATAATACATCTCAATAATTTTTGCTTCGAGCTTTGGGGTTAACTCGGCTTGAAGCTGTGCTAAACTGGTTTCGAGAGCAGAAGAAATTCCGTTTTGTAAACTGTTTAATTGATCTTTCAGCGCCGGATTTACAGATGTTTGGTTTTCTAATTCTTTTTCTAATTTTTCAATGTGTTCGAACCAGGAGGGAACAAAGTCTTTGGCGTTGTTCTTCGCGAATAGAACAAAATCGTTGTAGTCTTTTTGCGAAATCTTAAAGCTTCCTGCTGAATCAATGGAAGGGTGTGTCTTTTTAAACTCTACACCAAAGCGAAAGTAGGCGAAGTTTTTTTGCAGTTGTGCTAAGATTTCTTTCGAAGCACTAGCAGTCATTAGAACATCTGGATAAATACCACTTCCATCTTTTACCGGTCTTCCGTGTGTGGTGTAGAATGTTCTAATTTGCGCAGTATCTATTTGAGTTGCGTGTCCATTTTTTTTGTTTCCGTAATCTAATTTTTGAATACATCTTCCGCTAGGTGTATAGTATTTAGCTACAGTGACTTTCATTTTCGCGTTGTAAGACAAGTCTAATGTTTGTTGAACCAGTCCCTTTCCATACGAAGGCACGCCAACAATAACTGCTCGGTCTAAATCTTGTAAACTTCCGCTTACAATTTCAGAGGCCGAGGCAGACATTTCGTCGACCAAAACAACAAGCGGCATGGTTAAATCCAAAGGTTCGTATTGCGCAACATACACCTGTTTCCAAGACTCTGTTTTTCCCATTGTACGGGTTATTTCTGTTCCTTTCGGAACGAAGAAGTTCACGATTTTCACAGCTTCATTGAGCAATCCTCCACCGTTTCCGCGTAAGTCGAGAATGAGTTTTTTCATTCCTTTTTCTTTCAGTGAATTGAAGCTTCTTTTTACATCTTCGGAAGCGGTTTGTGTGAATTCATCGAGTTTGATATAACCAACATTATTTTCTAATAGTTGGAAGTGAGGAACGTCGGGAGTTTTAATGCTTTCGCGGGTTACAGCTAGTTCTGAGGGAGTTGATTTTCCAAGTTGGAGTACAGTCAGATTTACGACGCTTCCTGGGGTTCCTGTAAGCCCGTCTTCGAGGTTATCGAGATCAATTCCATCGATGGATTTTCCGTTTATGTGGGTAATGATATCTCCAGCACGTAGACCGGATTTATATGCGGGAAACGACTCGAATACCTCGAGCACCGTGTTTTTTCCACTTACTAAATCTACCCGAGCGCCCACCCCACCATACATGCCCGTTTGAAGGTACATGGCATCTTCGATTTTAGATTCGGGGTAGTAAACGGTGTACGGGTCCAAGGAAGCTAACATGCCAGATAGAGCGGTGTTGACAAGGTTTCCAGGAGTAGACTCTTCCACATACAATAAATCGAGTTGACGAAAAACATCTGTAAAAATTTCAAGATTTTTTACGACTTCGAAATAATTTGTTGAAGTTGCTGGTTGAGCAAAAGAGAGTAAAGAAGAAAAAGAGAGCAGAAAGAAAAGAAGAGATTGCTTAAGTATTTTCATGGTTTGAATGCTCTTGGTTCGTAACAGAAATAAGTTGTCGAATAAGGTATTTAACTTTTTGTTCCACATAGTCGTAATCGGGAATGCGGGTACCTGTAAAGATAAAGGCTAACGACAATTTTTCACCCTTGTTGTTGAGGTGGTCATAAAGAATTTGTTTTTCTTTTCTGTAGACCTCTTTGATTAAACGCTTGATTCTGTTTCTATCGTGCGCTCTTGCGAAACGACGTTTAGGCGCAGTGAAAAGCGCTTGTATTGGAAATTCCGAAACCTCTTCGGAGGGGTGGTACAAGCAAATGATTGCTGGTGTTTTAATGCTTTTTCCATGAGCATAAAGCGACTCAATGGATTTCTTTTTATAGAGCCGTTCCTGTTTGGAAAGCGTATCCATTAGGGGTGATAGAAAAAAGTATTGTAGTTTTTCGAAACCTCTACAGCCTTTATTAACTCCGGGTCTTCAGCGTTCATGATGCGAATCATAGCGTTTTCATCGAATAGAGCTCGAGCAATTTGAGCTTTGAATCGAAGAGCGCATTGCGACTTCAGTTTTGCTACTTCTGCCTTTGTATAAAGGATGTTATTTTCTTTTGCGGAGAGCAGAGTTTTTTCTAAGAGCGCGTCTTCCGTTTTATAACTCTTTTGATATTGATCGAAAGATTTCCAATTGGAAAGAGCGGCTCTGTTTTGATCCACAAAATCGAAGCATAGGTGTCTCAATATTCCGAAGTTGATAATATCAATTAATGCGAACGACGTTGAAGTAGAATCGAATGGAATGAAGACATCTGGCGTAATGCCACCACCACCGTATACTACCCTTCCTGAAGGAGTATAGAATTTCAATGAATCTACATGAGTTATTTTATCTTGATTGAATAACTCGCCGCTTGACCAGCGCTGATGTGTTTCGTTGAAGTATTTCGAAGAATCTCCGTAAGGTTTTTGAATGCACCTTCCCGTTGGGGTATAATAGCGTGCGGTAGTTAAACGAAGTGCGCTTTTATCTGGAAGTTCAATTTCACTTTGAACCAGACCTTTTCCGAATGAGCGTCTACCAACAATAATAGCGCGGTCCCAATCTTGCAAGGCGCCTGCAACAATTTCGCTAGCAGAGGCGCTGTATTCGTCAATGAGTACAGTTACTTGAAGATCTGCGAAGGCACCACGTTTTTGGGTGTTGTAATCGTTTCTTCCGGCGTGTGTTCCTGAGGTGTACACCATGAGGCGATCTTTTTCGAGGAATTCTTCGGCGATGTTCGTGGCTTGATCGAGTAGTCCACCTCCGTTGCCGCGCAGGTCTAAAATGAATTTTGTGCACCCTTGGTTTCTAAGTGCGTTTCCTGCAGTAAGAAATTCGTCATAGGTGGTTTTTGCGAATCGATCGATTTTAATGTACCCAAGGTCGTCTTCTATTTTGTAGAAAGAAGGTACACTAGGAAGAGGGAGTGAGCCTCTTTCAACATTGAAATTAAAGTATTGTTTTTTACGAAGAACGCTAATGTTCACAGTACTTCCAGCGTCACCCTTCAACATTTTCATGACTCCTTCGTTGTTCAGTGATTTTCCAGAAATATCTTTTCCATCTACTTGAACAATTCTGTCGCCGGACTGAATGCCAGCACGGAAGCTCGGTCCGAATGGAACAACACGGTTCACCATAAGTGAGTCGCGAAGGATTAAGAATTCAACGCCAACCCCTTCATAAGAGCCGGACATTTCTTCTTTCGCTTTGGCGTATTCTTCCGGGTTTAAATAATAACTGTGTGGGTCTAGATTTTTAAGAATAGATGCAATGGCATCGTCGATGATTTTCTTTTTGTCTACGCTATCTACGTAGTTGTCTTCAATAAAATCAATAAGACTAACGAGTTTATTCGGATTGTCTTCTTTCCCTGTCTTAATGGTGAGCAGGTTTTTATCGGCAAGGAGGGTTCCAATTAGAATTCCTGCGATTAAAACAAAAGCATAATACAAGGGCTGCAGCGGAGACTTGCCAGATTTTTCGTTTTGTATTTCTTCAGACATGGTTGTTTCGAAGTTGAAAAGATAGCGTTATTCTGGAAGTTCTCGTTGAACAACTTCAATACCTGAGTTTTTCAGGAAGTCTATTGCGGTTGTGTCTTTGTAGGCGTCTAGGTACACCATTCGAATGATACCTGATTGCAGAATGAGTTTACAGCAATCTTTACAAGGGCTGAGGGTTATGTACAAAGTTGAACCTTGAGCGTTGTTGGTAGATTTCGCTACCTTCAAAATGGCGTTGGCTTCTGCGTGTAAGACGTACCAATGAGTTTCTCCGGATTCGTTTTCGCATGTGTTGGGAAATCCGCTAGGCGTTCCGTTATAACCGTCTGAAATAATAACACCATTTTTTACCAGAAGTGCTCCTACTTGTTTTCGGTTACAATGCGAAAGTTTAGCCCATTCTTTGGCCATGCGCAAGTACGCGAGGTCGTACCTCAGTTGCTTTTGTTCCTCAGCTGTTGGCATGGAATGCGGCTACGAAAAAGAAATTAATATTCGTCTTCGTTGAAGAAGAAATCTTCTTTGGTTGGGTAGTCTGGCCAAATGTCTTCGATGCTTTCAAACACCTCTTCTTCGTCTTCTAATTGTTGAAGGTTTTCAACGACTTCCAACGGTGCACCAGCACGCATTGCGTAATCGATTAATTCTTCTTTTGTTGCAGGCCAAGGTGCGTCTTCGAGATATGAGGCCAATTCTAAAGTCCAGTACATAGTATTAACGCTTAAGGGTTTTTTACGTTACGCGAATATAACATTTTTGAGCACGTGTGCAAGAAATGATTATTTCGTCAGTTTCGGCATGCGCCCTTTCTTATATACATTGCGGACTACAGGCGTTTTCTTACGCAGTTCTTTTTGCTCTTCTTCGCTTAAATGAGTGATGCTTTGACACTCTTCAGAGCAGCAGTTTTCGTATTTTGCTTTGCATTTGTCGCATTGAATGAATAAGATGTGACAACCTAAGTTCATGCAATTGGTGTGGTGATCGAACGGTTCGCCACATTGGTGACACGTTGCAATGACCTCATCTGAAATGCGCTCTGCAAGTCGTTCATCGAATACGAAATTCACGCCTTTGAACTTGATGTCAAGGTCGTTTGCTTTCGCATCGCGAGCGTATTTAATGATTCCCCCTTCCAGGTGATAAACATTTTCAAATCCTTTGTGCTTCATGTAAGCCGAAGCTTTTTCACAACGAATACCACCGGTGCAATACATTAAAACTTTTTTGTCTTTATCGTTTTGAAGAATGTCTTCAACAACTTGCAACTCTTCGCGGAAGGTGTCAACATCGGGGCAAATTGCTCCTTCGAAATGACCCACTTCACTTTCGTAGTGATTGCGCATGTCAACAACGACAGTATTCGGATCGGAAAGCTGTTGGTTCCATTCTTCCGCGTTTAGGTATTTACCGGTGTTGGAAGGATCGAAGTTTGGGTCTTCAATACCGTCTGCAACAATTTTATTGCGAAGTTTTACTTTCAAGGCATAAAACGATTTTCCCTCGTCGACAGCCGTATTCAGGCGAACACCATTTAGAAAATCAATGGAATAAAGGTCTTTGACAAACTGTTCGAAATTTTCTGTGGGAACAGAGATTTGAGCGTTGATACCTTCAGAAGCGATATAGGTTCTACCCAATACACCGAGTTCGCTCCAATTCAGAAACAGACTGTCTCTAAACTCTTGTGGGTTCTCGATTTGATGGTATTTGTAAAATGAAACTGTTGTTCGCGGAGTGGAATCGGCGAGCATGCGTTCGCGCAGGATGCGCTTATCTTCTGTGTTGTATAATTTTTTCATCTGAACAAGTATAGATTATTCTAGATGTCGCGAAGTTAAGGGAAGAAGTTAGACTTCAAGATGAGCAATATCATCTAACTTTTTACGAATGAAATCGATGTCCATGGAAGTAACCAAGTCCATTCGAAACGGTTTAAAATTGGGAATTCCTTTGAAGTAATTGGTGTAGTGTCTTCTCATTTCAAGAATACCTAATTTTTCTCCTTTCCAGCGAAGTGAAAATTCAAAGTGACTTTTGCACGCAGCAATTCGTTCTTCAATGGTAGGTGGTGGAAGTAACTCTTGCGTTTTGAAGTAGT
Organism: uncultured Flavobacteriales bacterium; assembly: GCA_937897625.1. Taxonomy (GTDB): domain Bacteria; phylum Bacteroidota; class Bacteroidia; order Flavobacteriales_D; family Sanyastnellaceae; genus CAIZGX01. The sequence continues at coordinate 71,911 of CALCNZ010000107.1, read as the reverse complement.
GTTTGATTTCTCGGAAGATCCACGGATAGCCAATGCTGGCGCGGCCCACCATGATTCCGTCTACACCGTATTTGTTTTTGTACTCCCATGCTTTTTCGGGAGAGTCGATGTCGCCGTTTCCAAAAATCGGAATATGAATGCGCGGGTTTTCTTTCACTTTCGCAATAAGTTCCCAGTTGGCTTCGCCCTTGTACATTTGAACACGCGTTCTTCCGTGAACAGTTAACGCTTGAATGCCTATGTCTTGAAGACGTTCAGCAACTTCTTCGATGTTTTTTGAACCATCATCCCACCCTAAACGAGTCTTTACCGTAACTGGAAGTTTTGTTGCTTTCACAACCGCTTCGGTCATAGCAACCATTTTTGGAATGTTCTGAAGGATGCCCGCCCCGGCGCCTTTGCAGGTTACCTTGGAAACGGGACAACCGTAATTGATGTCTAACAGGTTGGGGTTTACCGACTCAATAATCTCGGCGCTTTTTACCATGGATTCAATTTCACTTCCGAAAATTTGAATACCTATAGGACGCTCGTATTCGAAGATATCGAGTTTCATTTTACTTTTCGCGGCATCGCGAATAAGCCCTTCGCTGCTTATGAATTCGGTATACATTAAATCGACACCTTGTTCCTTGCAAACCATACGGAACGGTGGATCGCTCACATCTTCCATGGGAGCAAGGAGCAACGGAAATTCAGGAAGTTCAATATCACCAATCTTTACCACATGCTTGGGTTTAGATGGTCATAATGTCTTTGTCTTTCGCGGCTAAGACTTCGTCTACTTTTCTGTTGAATTTGTCTGTAAGTTCTTGAACCTTCGACTCGCCTGATTTTGCTTCGTCTTCAGGAAGACCGTCTTTCTGCGCTTGCTTAATGAAGTCTAATGCTTCTTTGCGAGCGGTGCGAATTCCAACACGAGCATTCTCACCTTCCGAGTGTGCGCGCTTTGATAAATCTCGACGACGTTCTTCAGTCAACATTGGAACAGCAATCATGATTACATCGCCGTTGTTTTGCGGATTCAAACCGAGGTTTGCTTCCATAATTCCCTTTGAAATAGCATTCAGCATACCTTTTTCCCACGGTTGAACATTGAGTGTTCTTGCGTCTGGAGTGGTAACGTTTGCAACGTTTTTCAAAGGTGTCATTGTTCCGTAATAGTCTACGCGAACACCGTCTAACATGACAGGACTTGCTTTTCCAGCACGTACTTTATTCAATTCGTTTTCTAGGTGAACAATGGATTTGTTCATTGCATCTGCGGCCTCGTCGAGAGCCATTTTAACTTCTTCAGACATCTTATTATTCTGCTTTAAAATTCTACTTTAGTTCCAATGTTTTCGCCAGAAACAAGCTTCAGAAGGTTTCCTTCTTTGTTCATGTCGAAAATGATAATGGGCAATTTGTTTTCGTTGCACAACGTGAAGGCCGTCATGTCCATCACGTTCAAACCTTTTTCATACACTTCGTTGAAAGTAACTGTGTCGTATTTGGTTGCGTTTGGATCCTTCTCAGGATCTGCAGTGTAGATACCGTCTACACGAGTTCCTTTTAACACCACATCAGCTTCAATTTCAATTGCACGAAGAGATGCTGCTGTATCTGTTGTGAAGAAAGGGTTTCCAGTTCCTGCTCCGAAAATAACCACGCGGTTTTTTTCTAAATGTCTAACGGCTCTTCTTTTAATGAAGGGCTCGCATATTTGTTTCATTTCAATAGCGCTTTGCAAACGTGTTGGAACGTGTGCCGATTCCAATGCACTTTGAAGCGCCATGCTGTTGATCATGGTGGCTAGCATACCCATGTAATCGCCTTGTGTGCGTTCCATTCCGCCTTGTTCTGCTTGCACTCCGCGGAAAATATTTCCACCACCGATGACAATTGCGACTTCAACACCCTGTTCCCAAACAGCTTTGATTTCCTGCGCGTATTGCATGATGCGTGCGTTGTCAATTCCGAACTGTTTATCGCCCATTAAGGCTTCACCACTTAATTTTAGAAGAATGCGTTGGTATTTCATACTTCGCGAAGTTAGTGAATTAGGTCATTCTGCGCCCTATCTTCGCGAACGATTCTACACGATTTATGGAATACGATTTTAGAAATATTGAAGCTAACTGGCGCAAGAAATGGGCGCAGGACGAGTCTTACAAAGTTACCGAAGACCCGAATAAAAAGAAGTTTTATGTCTTAGACATGTTCCCTTATCCGAGCGGAGCAGGGCTGCACGTGGGACATCCGCTGGGGTATATCGCCTCAGATATTTATGCCCGATACATGCGTCACAAAGGATACAATGTGTTGCATCCGATGGGTTACGATTCGTTTGGACTTCCGGCTGAGCAATACGCTATTTTAACCGGCCAGCACCCGGCGAAAACAACAGAACAAAATATTGCTCGTTATCGCGAACAGCTTGATAAGATTGGTTTTTCCTATGATTGGAGTAGAGAGGTGCGAACCAGCTCTCCTGATTATTACAAGTGGACACAATGGATTTTCGGATTGTTGTTCAACGCTTGGTACGATTTGGAAACGAACAAGACTTGTCCAATTTCTGAGCTGATTGCGAAGTTTGAAGACAACGGTTCATACGGCGTGAATGCGCACATGGACGAAGAGTGGTGGAAGACTTATTTGTTGGAAGCTGATCATATTTTCTCTGCGCATTTCGAAGGTGAATTCACTGATACCGATTGGAAAGGCATGACCGAAGCGCAGAAGGAAGCGCTTCTTATGAATTACCGAATTGCTTATTTGGCCGATTCTGTGGTGAATTGGTGCCCAGCCTTGGGAACCGTTTTGGCCAACGATGAAATTAAAGACGGTGTGAGTGAACGCGGTGGTCATCCAGTTGAGCAAAAGAAAATGCGTCAATGGAGTATGCGTATTTCGGCTTATTCAGAACGGTTAATTGCAGACTTAGATACAATAGATTGGCCTGATAACATTAAAGAAATTCAACGCAACTGGATCGGAAAATCTTCCGGAGCACGTATACGTTTTCAAGCGGAAAAGGAAGTAACGATTGAAGTCTTCACGACCCGTCCGGATACGTTGTACGGCGTTTCGTTTTTGACCCTAGCGCCAGAACACGAAAGCGTTGAAGTGCTTACAAGTGAAGAGCAACGCAATGCTGTGATGGAATATGTTGCGAATTCAAAGTTGAAGACCGAACGTGAGCGTATGGCCGAGAAGAAAATCTCGGGCGTATTCACGGGAAGTTATGCGATGCATCCGTTGACTGGCGAGCAAATTCCCGTGTGGATTGGTGACTATGTGTTGGCGGGTTATGGAACCGGAGCGGTGATGGCTGTTCCAGCGGGAGACCAACGTGACTATGATTTCGCGAAGCATTTCAACCTAGAAATAAAAAATATTTTTGCTGAATCTGACTTGTCAGAAAAGGCGGAAACTTCAAAAGACGCGCTTCTTGCTAATTCGGATTTCTTAAATGGAATGAATTACTACGCTGCGTTTGACGCGGTGTGTGAGCGTTTGATGGAAATTGGTGCGGGTGAAAAGCGTGTGAACTATCGCTTGCGCGACGCGGTATTTAGCCGTCAGCGTTATTGGGGAGAGCCGTTTCCGATCTATTACGAAAACGGAATTCCGCGCTTGATAAACACAGAAGAGCTTCCAACCGAATTGCCTGATGTAGACGCTTATCTTCCTACGGAATCGGGCGAACCACCCTTGGCACGCGCAACGAATTGGGAGCGCAACGGCATGCCTATGGAGTGCAACACCATGCCAGGATGGGCAGGATCTTCGTGGTATTTTTTGAGATACATGGACCCGAACAATCATTCGGTTTTTGCTTCGGAAGAGCGAATTAAATATTGGGGACAAGTAGACTTGTATATGGGCGGTGCAGAGCACGCAACGGGTCACTTGTTGTATTCTCGTTTTTGGACGAAAGTGTTGTTCGACTTGGGATACATACCGTTCAACGAGCCGTTCAAGAAGATGATTAACCAAGGAATGATCCTTGGACGAAGTAGCTTTGTTTATCGCATTAAAGACAGCAACACTTTCATTTCCTTCGAACGAAGAAAAGAGTTTGAAACACAACGATTGTATGCTGCTATTTCTTTGGTGGACAACGATAAGTTGAACATTGAAGGCTTCAAGAATTGGCTTCCAGAATACGCAAACGCAGAATTCATGTTGAATGAAAACGGCGAATACACTTGCGGCTGGGAAGTTGAGAAAATGTCGAAGTCGAAGTACAACGTTCAAACGCCGGATGAATTAATAGAGAAGTTCGGTGCAGACACCTTGCGTTGTTATGAAATGTTCTTAGGCCCTGTTGAGCAAAGCAAACCATGGGATACCAAGGGGATTAACGGGGTGCACAATTTCTTGCGTCGCTTCCACCGTTTGTTCTTGGAGAATGAAACATTCGCTGTTTCGTCTGAAGAAGCCACTGCAGCAGAGATGCGCGTGGTTCACAAGACCATTAAGAAAATTACAGAAGACCTTGAACGTTTTTCTTGGAATACTGTTGTTAGTGCATTCATGATTGCCACGAATGAATTGACAGACTTGAAATGCAACAAGCGTCAGGCGTTAGAGCCATTGGTTGTTATGCTTTCGCCGTACGCTCCACACTTGGCGGAAGAGCTTTGGAAGGACTTGGGTCATTCCACTTCAGTTATGAATGAATCTTGGCCAGTTGCTGAGAGTAAATATTTGGAAGACGATAACTTCGAATATCCGATTTCATTCAACGGAAAAACAAGATTCTTCTTGTCGCTTCCTGTTGGTATGAGCGGCGCAGATGTTGAAGCGCAGGTGCTGGCGCATGAAAGCACAGCGAAATATTTGGAAGGGAAAACCCCGAAAAAAATCATTGTTGTTCCAAAACGTATTGTGAATGTAGTCATGTAGCACTACCTTTGGTAGTCCCATGATTTCCCGTTCCACCATAGATCGAATTTTCCAAGCCATCATCGTTGAAGATGTCATTGGAGAGTTTGTTCATTTGAAAAAAAGCGGGTCTTCGTATCGCGGTCTTTCTCCGTTTGTGAATGAAAAAACCCCGAGTTTTTTCGTTGTTCCTTCGAAAGGAATTTACAAGGATTTCAGTTCTGGAAAAGGCGGAAATGCCATTGATTTCCTTATGCAGCACGAGAAGCTTACCTATCCGGAAGCCTTGCGCTGGTTGGCCAACAGGTACAACATTGAAATTGAAGAAGAGAGTCAGACCGAAGAACAAAAGGCTGAAAAAAGTGAGCGCGAACAACTTTCTGTTGTTACGGAATTCGCGAACAAGTACTTTCAAGATCAGATGTACAATACCGAAATGGGCAGAGCCATTGGCTTGTCTTATTTCGAGGCGCGCGGTTTTCGCGAGGACACCCTGAAGAAATTTCAACTCGGATATTGTCCAGACGGATGGGACAAGATGTCCCAAGCAGCGCTGTCTGCAGGGCATTCCTTGACGTATTTGTTGAAGACGGGATTGACCCGTGAGAAGGACGGTTCGCCGTATGACTTCTTCCGCGGACGTGTGATGTTCCCGATTCACAATGTGAGTGGAAAGGTGATTGCCTTTGGCGGAAGAACACTGAAGGCAGAGAAAGACATTGCGAAGTACTTCAACAGTCCGGAAAGCGATCTTTATCACAAGTCGAACACTTTGTATGGCTTGCACCTCGCGAAGAACGCGATGGTGAAGGAAGACAACTGTTTTTTGGTTGAAGGATATACCGACGTGATTGCGCTTCACCAAGCGGGTGTTGAGAATGTGGTTGCGAGTAGCGGAACGAGTTTAACGGAAGGACAAATTCGACTCATTCGTCGATTCACACAGAACATTACGATTTTATACGACGGAGACAAAGCTGGAATTAAAGCGAGTTTCCGAGGTATTGACATGATATTGAAGGAAGGGTTGAACGTTCGCGTTGCAACATTTCCAGACGGAGACGATCCGGACAGTTATTCTAGAAAGCACAGCAGTGAAGAGATTCAGCTGTATGTGAAGGAAAATGCGAAGGATTTCATTCGATATAAAACTGCATTGCTTCTTGAAGAAGTAGGAAACGATCCGATTAAAAAAGCGGGGTTAATTCGTGGAATAGTTGACAGCATTGCGCTGATTCCGGATGCGATTAAGCGCTCGGTTTTTGTTCAAGATTGCTCGCAAATTATGGGCATTGGTGAGTCTGTTCTATTCTTAGAGTTGAACAAATCGCTTCAAGAAAATTTAAAGAAAGGACCTGGAAAACCAGCTTCCTCAGAAGAAGGAGGGGTTCACGCACCTGCTGAAGCTCCTTCTCCAACGCCGTTCGAAGAGACGACCCCTGTTCCAGATACGTTGAACGCCGAAGCGCAAGAACGCGATTTCATGCGCATTCTATTGATGTACGGTGAATACGAAATGCCTATTGAAATTGTGAACGAAGAAGGCAAACGTGAAGTGATTCATTTATCGGTAGCCGATTATTTAATTGGAAATCTTGAGCATGACTTCATGACGCTTCAGTCTGAGGTTTATTCGAGAATGTTAGAGGAGTATTTGGAATTGGTGAAGGAGAACCAAATGCCCACGCACCACAATTTCATTTCTCACGAAGAAGAAAAAGTTCGGAGCGAGGCTGTAAACGTATTAACCACACGCCATCAGATTAGTGAGAACTGGAAAACGAAACACGGAATTTTAACCGAGTCTGAGGAATACGTCATAGGAAAGGCAGCGAAAGATTGTTTGTTTCGTATGAAAATGCGTCATGTACAAATTGCTGCCAAGGCCGTTGAATCTCAGTTGGAACTAGAAACGAATGAAGATGAGGTTATGATTTTATTGGCGGAAAAGAAACGATTAGACGATGTGCGAAAGCAATTGGCAGATAATTTTGGAACGGTGGTTTTATAAAAGAATAACATGGAAAAAGCAATAAGATACCCAATGCCAGGGGAGCGTTGGAAACACTATAAAGGCGGGGTATATGAAATTATTTCCTTAGCAAATCACAGCGAGACGAAAGAGGCTTTGGTTGTATACAAATCTGTTCCTTTCGGTTCTGTATATGCCCGTCCGCTTGCTATGTGGGAAGACGAATGCGAGCTTGGACGCATTAAGTTCAAGCGATTTGAAATTATTGATTAGGTTGAAAAATCATCTGTTTGAAGTCAGGGTTTTGAATTAAAAAGCGCTGTATCTTCGACACAAATATTACAGTATGTTTGAACGTAAAGAATTTAAAAAATATGCTACTGGTCATTTAGGTATCAATAGCACAGTGGTGAACGATGTGATTTCTCACATGTATGGTCCAGAGAACATGACAAGAACAGTTATTGAAGAGCGTCACATGCCTTTCCGTGAGGTAGATGTGTTCTCTCGTTTAATGGCTGATAGAATTATTTTCTTGGGAACTGAAATCGATGACTACATCGCAAATATTATTCAAGCGCAATTGTTGTTCTTGGAAAGTACAGATGCGAAGAAGGACATTCAAATCTATATTAACTCTCCAGGAGGAAGTGTATACGCAGGTCTAGGTATCTACGACACCATGCAATACATTAATCCAGACGTAGCAACGATTTGCACAGGAATGGCCGCTTCAATGGGAGCAGTTTTGTTGTGTGCAGGTCAGGCAGGAAAACGTACAGGATTGAAGCACTCTCGTGTAATGATTCACCAACCTTTGGGCGGTGCACGCGGACAAGCCTCAGATATTGAAATCACTGCACGTGAGATTCAAAAATTGAAGAAGGAATTGTATGACATCATTGCTACACACAGCGGTAAATCATACGATCAAGTGTGGGCAGATAGCGATCGCGATTACTGGATGATTGCTTCTGAGGCGAAAGAGTATGGAATGATTGACGAAGTATTGGAAAGAAAACCATAAGAATTTCAAACTGAATGAAAGTAGAGACACGACCTTCGTGTCTCTATTTGTTTATAGACGATGAAGACTTTTTTTGTTGATGTTGTTGTCCCGCTGGCACTTCCTCAAGTGCTTACCTACAGGGTTCCTGTAGCCTGGGAAAACTACGTTCAGCAAGGTGTTCGCGTAGTAGTGCCTTTGGGAAAATCGAAGCGGTATACCGCCATTGTTTGGCGGGTGCACGAAGAGGTTCCGCAAGACTATGCGGCAAAGTATTTCGAAGAAGTGTTGGACGATGTTCCTGTGGTTTCAGAAACGCAGATTAAGTTGTGGGAATGGATTTCAAAATACTATGCCTGCACGTTGGGAGAGGTTATGACCGCAGCACTTCCAAGTGGATTAAAATTGTCGAGCGAAACGGTTTATACAACCAAAGACTTATCAGTAGAATTAACACCGAATGAACGTTCGGTTGTAGATGTCATACTTGAAAAAGACCGTGGAATGGGTGTTATGTCAAAAGACATACAACACGCGTTGCCGAAGGTTTCCATTCATTCTACATTGAAAAACTTGTTGAAGAAGAACGCCATTGCGTCGTTTGAGGAGGTGAAAGAGAAGTTCATACCGAAGCGCGTTTCTTATGTGAATTTAGGTGAAAACGGAAATACCGATGAGCAGTTGCAGCAGCATTTTTCTGCGTTGGAAAAGCGCAATGCAGACAAGCAAATTCAAGTGTTGATGACCTATTTGCAAATGAGTAAATGGGACGGAAACACAGGGGAATCGGTGAAGAAGAAGGAACTCGAAATTCAATCTAAGACCGACGCCTCTGCTATTTCAGCTTTGGTAAAGAAGGGTATTCTTGCGATTGAAGAACGCTCTGAATTGCGCATGATTAGCGGCGATCACGAATTGCTGCCATTGCCTGTTTTGAGCGAATTGCAACAAAATGCATTCGAACAAATTAAGGCTCACGCTGGTGTTACGTTGCTGCATGGTGTTACTTCTTCTGGTAAAACGGAAGTGTATTTGCACCTCATGCAAGATCAGATTCAACAAGGTAAACAAGTGCTGTTGTTGGTTCCTGAAATAGCCTTGACTTCGCATTTAATAGATCGAATTCAACGTTATTTTGGAGTTCGTGTGGGCATTTATCACAGCGGCTACAGCACCCATGAACGCACGGAAGTGTGGCATCGGGTGCATTCAGATTTGCATCGATTCGATGTTGTATTGGCTGCGCGTTCGGGTGTGTTTCTTCCCTTTGAAAACTTAGGTTTAATCATAGTCGACGAAGAGCACGAAGGAACGTTCAAACAGCAAGATCCTGCTCCGCGTTATCATGCGAGAGACACTGCCATTAAGCTGAGTGTTTTGTCAAATGCGCAAGTGGTGTTAGGAAGCGCAACGCCTTCTTTGGAATCGTACTTCAACGCGACACAGAAAAAATATCAATTGGTTGAAATGTTTGAGCGGTATGGCAACGCAGTTCAACCTAAAATAGATTTTGTTAACCTTCGCTCTGAACTTCAGGCGAAGCGGATGCAGGGGGTTTTCTCTTCGATATTATTGGAAGCGATTGATCAAACGGTGAAGGCTGGAAAACAAGTGATATTGTTCCAGAATCGCCGTGGATACACGCCTCTGTGGGAATGTGAAATGTGTCATTATACTCCAGAATGCAAGAACTGCGATGTGAGTTTGACGTATCATAAATTTCATCACGAACTGCGCTGCCACTATTGTGGTCATCATGAAATTCCGGTTCAGCAATGTCCATCGTGTGGCGCCAATGCTTTCAAAATGTTGGGTGCAGGAACGGAGCGCATTGAAGAAGAATTGGGCGAATGTTTGCCGCATCTTCGAATTTCACGCATGGACTTAGATGTCGCAAAAGGCAAACACGCGCATCACAGAATTATCTCGGAATTTGAAAGCGGAAAGACCGATGTGCTCATTGGAACGCAGATGGTGACGAAGGGATTGGACTTCAGCAATGTCCATTTGGTTGGAATTTTAAATGCCGATCGCATGTTGAAGCATCCTGATTTTCGCTCGATAGAACGGGCGTTTCAGATGATGGTTCAGGTTGCGGGAAGAAGTGGAAGACGTGAAGAGCGCGGTCGTGTGCTTATTCAAACCTATGCGCCTGAGCATTGGGTTTTCCCATTGATTGAAAACAATCAGTATGGACAGTTTTTCGCGTTGGAGTTAGCCGAGCGAAAGCAATTCAGATACCCTCCGTTCACGCGAATGATAAAACTAACGGTGAAGCACAAAGAACAGGGTGTTGCGTTAAGCGCAGCGGCAGAGCTTGGAACGTGGTTTTTTAAATCGTTATTCGGAAATTACACAGGTCCTGAAACTCCTGCCATTGGCCGCGTGAACAACTATTACATTCAACAATTTTGGATTCGAATTCCGAACGAAATAACACCAGCCCAAGTGAAGCGTTATCTCATTGATTGTTCGCAATCACTCATCTCACAGCAAAAATACAAAATGGTTCGCGTGTCTATTGATGTAGACCCTATGTAAACAGCCGAGTTTCCTTACCTTTGTGGGAAAGAATTAAAGATGGCTAAACAAGAGATTAATTGCTCGTTTTGTGGTAGAAAAAAGAGTGAGGTGAATGTGCTCATAGCGGGTGTTTCTGGACACATATGCGACGATTGTGCGAGACAAGCCAACGAAATTGTAAAAGAAGAAGTTGTAGTTCCGAAAGAAGAATTTAGCACTTCGGAATTAATGAAGCCAATTCAGATTAGAGATTTTCTGAATGAATACATCATTGGTCAAGACGAAGCCAAAAAGGTGTTGAGCGTTGCGGTGTACAATCACTACAAGCGTTTGGCGCAACATGCGGCAGGGAAGCAAGACGATGAAGTGGAGATTGAAAAATCGAATATTGTTTTAGTCGGTGAAACCGGAACAGGTAAAACACTTTTGGCAAAAACCATTGCGAAAATGTTGAACGTTCCGTTCTGCATTGCAGATGCAACGGTGCTTACTCAAGCCGGCTACGTTGGTGAAGATGTGGAGAGCATTCTTTCACGATTGCTTCAAAGTGCTGACTTCGATGTGCAAAAAGCAGAACGCGGAATTGTATTCATTGATGAAATAGATAAGATCGCACGCAAGAGCGACAACCCGAGCATTACGCGTGATGTAAGTGGTGAGGGTGTTCAACAAGCGTTGTTGAAATTGTTGGAAGGTGCTACGGTGAGTGTTCCACCGCAAGGCGGAAGAAAACATCCGGAGCAGAAGATGATTCAAATTGACACCAAGAATATTTTGTTCGTTTGTGGTGGTGCTTTCGATGGCATTGAGAAACACATTGAGCGTCGCATGAACACTTCAAGTATCGGTTATCGCAATGCGAAGACCGTTGAAGAACAAGGCGGATGGTTGCAATACATTGCTCCAGCCGATTTGAAGCAGTTCGGATTAATTCCGGAATTGATTGGTCGTTTCCCAGTGTTGACCTTCTTGAATCCATTGGACGAATCGGCATTGAGAAGAATTCTAACCGAGCCGAAGAACGCATTGGTGAAGCAGTACGTGAAGTTGTTCGAAATGGACGGCGTAAAGCTTTCCTTCGAAAAGCAGGTGTTGGATTACATTGTGGAAAAGGCAATGACATACAAGCTGGGTGCGCGCGGATTGCGTTCAATCTGCGAAGCAATCTTGTTGGATTTAATGTTTGAAATTCCAAATCAAACCGAAGAAAAAGAATTTAAAGTAACGCTGGCTTATGCCCGTGAGAAATTTGAAAGTTCAAAATTGAGTCAATTGAACGTGGCGTAATATGACCGAAGAAAAATCGACTGTGGTGGAAACACCACTCATGAAACAATACAACGAGATTAAGGCGCAATATCCAGATGCGCTCTTGTTGTTTCGTGTGGGCGATTTTTATGAAACCTTCGGTTCAGACGCGATTGCGGCTGCACGCATTTTAGGAATTACACTAACCAAGCGAAAGAATGGAGCGGCTGCTTACATTGAGTTAGCAGGCTTTCCGCATCATTCGTTAGACACTTATTTGCCGAAGTTGGTTCGCGCTGGAAACCGCGTAGCTATTTGCGATCAGCTCGAAGATCCAAAGCTTACGAAGAAAATTGTGAAGCGCGGAGTGACCGAATTGGTAACACCTGCGGTGAGCTATAACGAGAAAACCTACGACAGTTCGAACAACCAATTTTTGGCGGCTGTTGTGATGCGCGATCAGCAAGCGGGGGTGAGTTTTTTAGATATTTCCACCGGTGAATTTTATTTGGCGGAAGGAAGTACTTCCCACATTAATAAATTGCTTCAGAGCTTTCGTCCGAACGAAGTATTGTTTCAAAAACATGAAGACCAGCAGTTCCGCGAAGCATTCGGAGATACGAAGTGGTTTACGTTTCGCGTAGACGAATGGGTGTTCTCATTGGACTACGCGAAAGAAGTTTTGCAAAAGCAATTCGATACGAAATCGCTTAAAGGTTTCGGTGTTGAAGAGCTAAAGCTCGGTGTTATTGCTGCAGGTGCCGTTTTGCATTATTTGAAAGATACGCAGCACCACAAGACGCAGCATATTCAAAAAATCTCACGCATTGAAGAAGACACGTTTGTTTGGTTAGACCGTTTCACCATTCGCAATTTAGAGTTGGTGCATTCGAATTACGACGAGACAGCAACGTTGTTTTACACGCTTAATCACACGAGCACACCCATGGGAGCGCGACTTCTGCGTCGTTGGGTGCTTATGCCGCTGAAAGACATTTCACAAATTGAAAAACGTCAGTTTGTCGTTGGAAGTTTTGTCAAGAACGCAGAACTGTTGGCCGAGACTCGTTTGCATTTGAACACCATTGGCGACATGGAGCGGTTGGCTTCGAAGATTGCAACGGGTCGCGTGAATCCACGCGAACTTCTGCAATTGGCCAAAGGCATGCAAACGGCAGAGCATATTCAATCCTTGGGATCGAAGTCGACCAGCAAGGAGATACAAGCTTTGTTCAATGTTTTGAAACCCTTGACCGAGTGGTGCAATAACATATTTGAAAAGATAAATCCGGAAGCGCCACTTGCCTTGAACAGAGGCTCTGTTATTGCCGAAGGCGTAAATGCTGAATTGGATGAATTGCGCAATTTGCAAAAGTCTGGAAAAGACTATTTGCAAATGGTGCAAGAACGTGAAAGCGAACGCACAGGAATTCCTTCCTTGAAGATTGCGTTCAACAATGTCTTCGGATATTATTTGGAAGTGCGCAACACGCACAAGGATAAGGTTCCACCGGAATGGATTCGTAAGCAAACGGTAACGCAAGCGGAGCGATACATTACACCCGAGTTGAAGGAATACGAAGCGAAAATTACCGGTGCGGAAGACAAGATTTCAATTTTAGAAAATCAGATTTATCAATCGTTGATTGAAGAAACGTTGCCGCATTTGGTGAGCATGCAGTTGAACGCTCGTGTGCTTGCAGAGATTGACGCGTTGGCCTCTTTCGCAACGGTTGCAGTGGCGAATAAATATTGTGCACCTGAGTTTACGGAAGAGAATAAGTTAGAAATTGAACAAGGAAGACACGCCATTATTGAATTGCGCCTTCCGCCAAACGATCCGTATATCGCGAACGACATTACCCTCGATAGAGACTCGCAACAGATTATGATGATTACCGGACCGAACATGTCGGGTAAGTCTGCTGTGTTGCGCCAGACAGCGCTTATTGTGCTTATGGCTCAGATGGGATCTTATGTTCCTGCAAAGCGTGTGAAAATGGGCATTGTAGACAAAGTCTTTACACGTGTGGGGGCGAACGACAACATGAGTGCGGGTGAGTCTACGTTCATGGTTGAAATGAACGAAACCGCGAGCATCTTGAATAACTTGAGTGATCGCAGTTTAATTCTACTCGATGAGATTGGAAGAGGAACTTCTACCTATGACGGTGTATCTATTGCTTGGGCCATTGCGGAATACCTGCACGAGCATTCGCAGTTCAGAGCGAAGACTCTTTTCGCGACGCATTACCATGAGTTGAATGATATGACGAATTTATTTCCGCGCATAAAAAACTTCAACGTATCGGTTTCTGAAGCGAAAGGAAAAATTGTTTTCAGAAGGAAGTTGCAAGAAGGTGGAAGCAATCACAGCTTTGGAATTCACGTGGCGCAGTTGGCGGGAATGCCCAAAACGGTTGTGAATCGCGCAAACGATATGCTTCATCAATTGGAAACAAAAAGAGGCGAAGCCCCTGCGGGCAAAGGAAAAACGGTTAGTGTTCAAGGAGAAGAAAAAATGCAATTGAGCTTTTTTCAACTCGATGATCCGACCTTGGTTCAGATTAAAAAAGAAGTAGAAAAAATAGATATCAATACGTTAACCCCGGTTGAAGCTTTGTTCAAGTTGAACGAGATCAAGAAGATAGTGGGAAGCTAATTTGTATATTTGAGAATATAAAATAGAAAACATGGGATGTTCGAGTTGTGGAAGTAAAGATGGTGGCGTTCCTAACGGCTGTAAGAGCAATGGTAATTGCGGTACTTGCAGTACGGGTAAGATGGAAGTTTTCGATTGGTTGTCAGGAGTTCCATTGGCAGACGGCTTGAAGCCGTTTGACGTTGTAGAAGCGCGTTTTAAAAATGGTCGTAAGGCATTTTTTAGAAAAGGAAATTTAGAGTTGTTTCAAGGTGATGTAATTGCCGTTGAAGCTTCTACTGGTTACGATGTTGGCATTGTTTCTTTAGCGGGTGAGTTGGTTCGTGTTCAAATGAATCGCAGAGACGTTAAGGACAACTACGAATTGAAGCGCGTGCTTCGAAAGGCAGAGCAATCGGACTTCGATACGTGGCAAGCTGCGCGTCAGTTGGAAACGAGCACCATGATTCGCTCACGCGAGATTTCGCGCGAGTTGGGTCTTCAAATGAAGATTAGCGACGTGGAATATCAAGGAGATAAAACCCGCGCGATATTCTACTACACGGCCGATGACCGTGTAGATTTTCGTGAACTCATTCGCAAGTATGCTGAAGAGTTCAAGGTGCGCATTGAAATGCGCCAGATAGGACTTCGTCTTGAAGCAGGACGCTTAGGCGGAATAGGCTCGTGTGGAAGAGAGCTTTGCTGCTCTACATGGTTAACCGATTTCAGATCGGTGTCTACCGGCGCAGCTCGCTATCAGCAGCTTTCGCTGAATCCAGGTAAATTAGCCGGTCAATGTGGAAAGCTGAAATGCTGTTTGAATTACGAACTCGATCAATACGTTGAAGCCGTTCGTATGCTTCCTCCAACACACGTGAAATTGAAACTTCCGAAAGGAATTGCAACGCATTTCAAAACAGATATTTTCAAGCAAGTCATTTATTACACCATCGAAGGTCAGCACGCAGATGGCCCGTTTGCGCTTTCTGCAGATGTGGTAAAGGACATAATTGAAAAGAACAAACGCGGTGAAGTGATTGGTGAAGTTCAAACGTTTATTGAAGAGAAAGAGGTTGTTGAAAGTGTTGAATTTGCTGAGGTTGTTGGACAAGACAGTTTAACTCGTTTCGATAATAAAAAGCGTAAGCCGAACAATAACAACCGTAATCGTAACAACAAGCCTGGTGGAAATGCGAACAGACCAGCACCCGCAGGCGGAAACAATACCAACCCTCAGAGCACTACAGGACCGAAGCCGAAAGAAGGCAATAGACCTCAAGGAAACGGTAACAGATCCAACCGCTTCAAAGGCAAACCAAACAATCCGAATCAAGGCCCAAAAGAATGATGAGAATAGTTTTCTTTTTAAGTCTGACGCTCCTTCTTAGTTCATGTGCCGATGATTTTGTGTACGAAAGCAACATGCCCATTGAGGGCGGCGTTTGGGATAACAAACAGTCGGCAAATTTCGAATTCGATATTCAAGACACTGTAAGTCTGCACGACTTTTTTATTGATATCAGAAACGGAGAGCAGTTCGAATTCAGCAATCTTTTTGTGTTTATTGAAATGGAATTTCCAAATGGAAAATTAGCCGTGGATACCTTGGAATGTCCAATGGCAGATGCGCAAGGAAAATGGTATGGAAAATCTGGATTGGGAGACCTTTACGACAACCGAATCATTTATAAATCACGCAAACAATTTCCGCTTTCAGGACATTACAAAGTGTCCATTCATCAAGCCATGCGCGTCAATCCGGTTGAAGGGATTTATGACATCGGATTTCGTTTAGCGAAATCGAAGTAGCTTCTTCGCTTAGCGACCTTGCGAAGCACCTTTTGAAAAATCTAGCCCTTTGTGGCTTTGCGGCTCCAGATATTGTATTTCGCGATGCACCAAAACGCGCGAACGCCGTCTTTCCAACCAATCTTTTTACCCTCTTCGTAGGTTCTTCCGTAGTATGAAATTCCAACTTCGTAGATTCGAATGTTTGGAATTCTTGAGAGCTTCGCAGTTATTTCTGGTTCGAAGCCAAAGCGTTTTTCACACAACAATAAATTCTGTGCAATGTCTGTACGAATAAGTTTGTAGCACGTTTCCATATCTGTCAAATTCAGATTGGTAAATGCGTTGCTTGCGAAGGTTAAGAGCTTGTTCCCGATGCTGTGCCAGAAGAACAGGATACGGTGAGGATTTCCGCCCATGAAACGAGAACCATACACCACGTCTGCTCCATCTTTGAAAACAGGCTTCAACAAATCGTTGTACTCGTCTGGATCGTATTCCAAATCTGCGTCTTGAACTAAAATATAATCTCCCGTTGCAATCTCAATAGCTTTGTGTAAAGCTGCTCCCTTTCCTTGATTGAAGGGTTGTGAGTAAAAGTTGAACGTACGCTCGGGATGAGCAGCAATGTATGATTCAATAGCCTCCACAGTGTTGTCTGTAGATGCATCGTTCACAATCACGATTTCCATTTCAATGTTGTTCACCAATTGAACTTCACCAATGCGATCAAGAATAAGATGAATGGTTCTTCCCTCGTTGTATGCAGGAATAAGTATAGAAAGCTTTTTAAACGGATGCATGAATTATTGTTTAATGACTTTAGGAACACGGAAGTAATACATGTCTTTTGAAGGTGCGTTTTTTAAGGCTTCCGCTTGTGTAATTGGAGCTTCAACAACATCTTCACGAAGAACGTTGGTTTCGTCGGTCATAAACACGAGAGGCTCTACATCTGCGGTGTCAAGCTCTTTAAGCTTATCTACAAATGCAATCATTTCGTTCAACCCGTCTACCATCTCTGTTTCTTCGTTTTCAGAAAAAGACAGCTTGCTTAATTCAGCTAGGCGACGAACGGTGGCAACATCAACTTTCATGTGTTTTATTCAATTCGCGTTGAATGGTTTCAAACGCTTGAGAGCGCAAAGGTAATAAATCGGAAGCAGTTAACCCTGCCGTAGCAATTGGCGCATGCACGGTTACTTTTATTTTATGTGGAAGGGAGTATTGAAAAAACTTTGCGGGATCTAACAACACTTTATAATTCGAATGCCACGTAACAGGAACAATGGGCGTTTGCTGCTCAATAGCAACTTTGAATGCTCCGTTTTTAAATGGAAGTAACTTGGGCGCGTCGTCAGGAATGGTACCTTCCGGATAAATAGCCACGCTCATGTCGTTGCGTAAACTTTTTGCCACACGCTCCATTGCCACAAGTGCTGCCTTGGTCTGTCCGCGACGAATGGGAATGTCTTGTTTTCGGAAAAACAAAGAAAACAACGGCCAGCTTAACAACTCGCCCTTTCCAACAAATAGAAAATTTCTGCCAATGGCTTCATACATGAAAACAGTGTCGAGGTAGCTGCTGTGATTCGATGCAATAATGAAAGAACCTTCCGGAAGTGGCGCTTCAAACGTGACTTCGATTGGACAAAAGATGCATTTGCGAATGAGCTTTCCCCAGAAGCGTTTCAATGCAAAGGCCTTCACGTGTCTTTCTCTCTTTTTGTAGACCCAAACAAATGGAATGTAAAGAATAATAAGGGTAGCCCAAAAAACTAAACCTATCCAAAGTTTATAAATGAAATATATAGGCGCTAGTATGTAGTGCACGGTTGGATTGGTTTAGAATCGAAAGATACGAAACGAAGTGCTATACGGAATAACCTAAATTTTTGCGAACGCGATCCAATGTGTTTGACGCTGTAACGCGCGCTTTTTCTCCGCCCTGTTTCAATATATTTTCAAGTGAAGAGAAGTCTGAAATGTACTCGAAGTAACTTTTTCTTTCCGCTTCGAAACGCGTTAGAATAGCACTAAGCAATTCTTTCTTCGCATGTCCCCATCCGAAATTTCCAGCCATTAATTTTTCGCGAAGAACAGCCGCTTCAGCGCTTCCAGCAATGAGTTCGTGCAGTGCACAAATGCTGTTGGCATTCGGATCTTTCGGATCTTCCAGCGTGGTAGCGTCGGTAACAATGTTCTTGTTAATGACATCTTTCAACTCTTTTTCAGGAAGAAAAATGTTGATGTAGTTGCCATAACTCTTGCTCATTTTTTGTCCGTCTGTTCCCGGAACATACATGGTTGCTTCGTTCACTTTTGAATCGGGCAACACAAACGTTTCGCCCATTTGATGATTGAATGCAGAAGCAATGTCGCGTGTAATTTCTAAATGTTGAAGCTGATCTTTTCCTACGGGAACAACGTTTGCGTCGTACAACAAGATGTCTGCAGCCATTAATACCGGATAGGTAAATAAGCCTGCATTCACTTCTTTCAAGCGATCTTGACGGTCTTTAAAACTGTGCGCATTCGCCAACATGGGAAACGGCGTGAAGCAGTTCAAATACCAAGCAAGCTCTGTAACTTCAGGAACATCGCTTTGTCTGTAGAACACATTTTTATCTGTGTTGAAACCACACGCTAACCAGGCAGCAGCAACACTGTAGGTGTTGTTTCGAATCTCTTCCGCATTCTTGATTTGGGTAAGGGTGTGGAAATTCGCAATGAATAAATACGCCTCGTTAGAGGGGTGATTACTCATTTCAATTGCCGGAGCAATAGCTCCTAACACATTACCTAAATGCGGTGTTCCTGTGCTTTGAATGCCTGTTAATACGCGTGCCATAATGTTAAAATTCGCTGCAAAGAAACAGCTTTATTTGCTTCGTTCTTTATCGTATTTGTTCTTGTACAGCAGGTACATTTCGGTTTGCATGTTATTCAAATCAATGCTCCTTCCGTCTATGTAGGCCAAGCGCAATTGATTGGTGGTCATGTTCAACGCATCGCCATATGAAACGAAAAGTGTTGCACTCTTGCCCACTTCAAGCGTTCCGTACTTTTTATCGATGCCTAAAATAGACGCTGCATTACTGGTCAAAGCCTTCACCGCCTCTTCGTATGGAAGTCCATGCGCAACGGCTGTACCGGCCATGAATGGCAGGTTTCGCGTGCCCATGCGCTCCATGTCTCCTTCGTTTTGGAAAGCGAAAAGGATTCCGGCGTCGTATAATTTTTTCGCTAAAGCGAAAGAGGCGTGTGGATCGTCTTCGTCCAATGAAGCTAAATCGTGCACACGACGAAGAAGCACTGAAACGTTTTCTTCTTTCAAGATGGAAGCCGCAAGCGGTGCGTCGTATCCGCCAACAAGAACCACCTTCACAATGCCCATGTCGCGTTTGAATTGAATGGCTTCGTGTATAGACTTCAATTCATCGGCATGAACATAGAGCGTTTTGGTTCCGTCGAAAAGCCCGGCCATGGCTTCGAAGCGAAGCTCGGTCAAATCTCCCTTTGGCGCTTTCGCGTAGGCTTTCGCGTCGCTGAAGAACAATTCTATTTCGCGCTTTTGTTGATCATAGCTTTTCACTTTTGACACTAGGATTCTTCCTTTGTCGTAGTGCCTGTGAATGACTTGCGGCCAGTTCAAGTGAAGGCCATCGTCTGCACGTACCACAGCGTCTTCCCAGTTCCAGGCATCGAATTGCATGACAGACGAAGAGCCTGAAATTATTCCGCCTCGCGGCGTTATTTGTCCCAATAACACTCCGTTCGAACGAACGGTGGGAATAATTTCTGAGTCTGCGTTGTACGCAATAACCGAACGAACGCTCGGTTTGAAAGTTCCCACTTCGTATAAGTCGTTTTGCGCACGAATCGCATCTATTTCAACCAGTCCCAACGATGAGTTCGGCGCAATGAATCCAGGATAAACGTGTTGCCCTTCAATGGGAATGACCTTATCGTATTTCGTTACATCTATGCGTGAAACGGTGGCGTCTGCAACGAGCGTAAGTACACCGTTTTCAAAAGCGATGTAGGCGTTTTCAATGACTTTTCCATTTCCCAAATGCGCGTAGCAGTTGGTAAGTATGATTGAATTACTTTGAGCCGACGCGGGCGTTGGGCGGTGCTGTGCTTCAACACAGATGCTTGCAAGAAGCGCGAATGCTAAAAATATTTTTCGGATGTTCATGTTCGTTTATTCTTTAATGAAAATTCCTTTTGACGTTTCGTCCATACTGTCGCAATGGAAGTGATGCGGCGTCTTCGGTTGTGGTTTTCTGGTTGAAGCGCCGCCGTTTTTAGCTGCTTCCATTTTTTGAATGATGCGTTCGCGTTCAGCGGCGAAAGCCTCACGCGCTTTCTCATCTTCTTCCAAGTTGAAGTAGCAAGTTCCGTCGATGTAAGTCTTTTCAGCTCTGGCGTATATGCTTAACGGTTCGTTGTTCCAAATCACGAAGTCGGCGTCTTTTCCTACTTTCAACGAACCCATGCGATTGTCGAGGTGCAGCAATTTCGCTGGATTCAGCGTCACCATTTTCAATGCTTCCTCTGCAGGCACGCCGCCGTATTTTACAATTTTACCAGCCTCTTGATTCAAGCGTGCGCCCATTTCTGCATCGTCGGAATTGATGGCAACAACAATTCCTTGTTCGTACATGATGGCAGCGTTGTATGGAATGGCGTCTTTCACTTCGGCCTTGTAGGCCCACCAATCGCTGAATGTAGAAGCACCTGCTCCGTGCGCTTTCATTTTGTCGGCGACTTTATAGCCTTCAAGAATGTGCGTGAAGGTGTTTATTTTGAAGTTGAAGCTATCTGCTACATGCATGAGCATGTTGATTTCGCTTTGAACGTAGCTGTGACAGCTGATGAATCTTTCTTTGCGAAGAATTTCTAGAATGGTTTCCAATTCTAGATCTCTACGCGGCGCAAGAGGCATGGGTAGACCTTTCTTAACTTTTTTGCAAGCCGCGTTGTAAGTGTCCCATGCCTTTCCGTATTCCAATGCGCGATAGAAATGATCGTAATACACTTGCTCTACTCCCATGCGGGTTTGCGGGAAACGGGTAACTGAGTGATCGCCCCAATTGCTTTGCTTCACGTTTTCACCTAAAGCGAATTTGATGAAGCCAGGAGCGTTTTCAATTTTCATTCCTTCTGCATTTGCGCCCCAACGCAATTTCACCAAGGCACTCTGTCCGCCAATTGGATTTGCACTTCCGTGCAACAATTGCGAGGCGGTGGTTCCTCCGGAAAGTTGACGATAGATATCGATGTCTTCCGGATAAATAACACTTCCCTCTTCCACTTCAGCACTGCTCGCTTGCGTTCCTTCATTCACACTTGAAAGTGCAATGTGGCTGTGCTCGTCAATAATACCGGGTGAAATGTGTTTGCCTTTCGCGTCAACTTCTTGAACCACTTCTTCCTTCGGAATGCTAATGTCTACGCCTATTCCAGCGATCTTTCCATCCTTCACCCACAAGTCGCCTTCTTGAATGGTTCCGTTTTCACACGTCCAAAGGGTAGCGTTTCGAAATACCACATTCTCTTTTTTGGGAAGTGAAGTTTTGCCGTAAGCGGTGAAGGGATAAATAATTTCTCCTGGAAGTGTTTTAGTTTTTTCACCTTTCTTTTCTTCTTCTTTTTTCGGAAGTGGGGTAACAACAACTGCGATGTTCAAAGCAGGTTTTCCGAACGAAGTGAGGTCTAACAAAAGACCTTTTTCTTTGGGATGAATATTTCCTGAAACTCGCACGAATGAAGCGCTATCGAGTGTTAATTCCCCCACAGGGAATCCGTCTTTCAACTGAAGTTTCAATTGGATGAGCGTTGAATCTTTGGCTACACTTCCGAAGGATTCGTGAAGTTTTTTAAGCGCATCGGTTGTTTTCAATTTTGACGCAACAACCACCTCTTCGCCTTTTCCTTTTTTTCCTTCCGCTTGAATTTCAATTCCAACAACTTGAATTTTATAGGTGCCTTCCAATGAAATGGATTCAGAACTCGAAACGAAGTAAGGCTTTCCGTTTACCCATGTTTCAAGAATTTTTGAATCGCTTGAAAACAGTTCTTTGTTGGTGATGATCAAGTTTGCGTCGTAACCCGCAAGGATAGAACCGACGCGTTGTTGAGCGTTCAAATATTGAGCAGGACGCGTAGTTAATGCAGCGAGCGCAATGTCTGCAGGAAGTCCGTTTTCAACGGCAATTTTCAAGTTTTCGAGGAATTGACTTTTGTCTTCTAAATCGCTGGAAGTAATGCAAAATTCAAGTCCGGCTTTGTGCATGTAAGCCAAGTTATAGGGCGCTAATTCCCAATGCTTCAATTCCGCTGTAGATATATAACGATTGCTTGCGGGATCACTTACATCAAAGGCCAATGGGAAATTCACAGGAACAATGAACTTTCCTTTCGTGCCCTTCATTTCTTCCAAACGCTGGTATTCATTTCCATTTGTTTTGAAAATATACTGAACTCCGAATTCGTCGCCTACGGCATCTGCGCGAAGAATATTCCACTTGTCATTCGCCTCGAAAATTTGAGCGTGATTGCTGTTGGCGTTGAGCGCACGTAGTGAAAGATTAGTTTCACCCGATCCTTTCAAATTGGCATACCAGTTCGCATCGCAGTAAGTCTGTCTAAGTAAGGCGATACTTCCCATGATGGAAGACGGATATTGTTGCGGGCTGCTTCCTTTGTTGAATGAAAAGTAAGACGCTGCTTCTGTGCTAATGATGTCGGCATGAATTTCACTTCCAAGAGAAACTAACGCGCCGTTTCCGCGAGCGATACCGTCTGCTTTGTGCGTACAAACCGCTGTAATTCCTGTGTTTCGGTAGCTTTCGGCTTCTTCTTCGTTGTGCTGAATTTCGAGAGAAGCGTTGTATTCTGGGTGAATAGCGGCGTTCCAGTTTAAAGGGCCTTTTCCAGAATCTTCCGATTCTTCTCCATGATTTTGATTCTGTTTTTTCGGAATTCCATACGAAGAAAAAACATCGATGAATCCGGCATAGATGAACTTCCCTGTTGCGTCTATGCGCACGCAATTCGAAGGTATAGCGACCCCTTTTCCAACCGCAATAATTTTTCCTTTTTCAATCACCACGGTGGCGCCTTCCAATTTATTTTCAGGAGTGGAATAAACGGTGGCATTCACCAAGGCATAGGATGTCACGTCTTTTGGACGAACGCCATTGAATGGAAAGGTTTCTTGCGCGAACAAATGCACATGCGTGGCAATGACAAGCCCTAGTATGAAGAGTTTTCTCATGTTGTATGTTGAAGTGAAAAATTCACAAACGTTTCAAACAAAAATAGTGGGATTCAAATGAACATTGGGTGTAAATGTTTTCGGGTATTGCAATTACATTTGTGACATGAACGAAAGAAAAAAAATTCCGACCTCTGTTTATGCTGAAATGACTCCGAATCCTTCGTCTATGAAGTTTGTAGCGGATCGTTTGCTGTTAACCGGCGGACTTCAAGTTGAATATAAATCAAAGGCCGAAGCGTCAGGTTCTTCGCCTCTTGCAGAGGAGCTGTTCAATTTTCCATTTGTAACGAATGTATTTGTAGCACACAATTTTGTCACCGTAACAAAAGACGCTACCATTGATTGGGACATGATTGTGATGCAGTTGCGCGAGTACATTCGCGAGTGGCTCATGGATAATGAAATTGCGGTTTCTACTGTTCCCGCAGAGCTTATGAGTAGAAGTGCGGGTATGATTGAAGAGGCAAAAGCAGGAGGTTCTACTCCGTCGAATGTTGATCGCTCGAAGATTAAACCTTCGGAATACGACGATTCAATTATGGCTTTGTTGGAAGAGTTTGTTCGTCCAGCAGTGGAAGCTGATGGAGGTGCAATTGATTTCGTGGGATACGAAGAGAAGAAAGTTTTTGTTGAAATGAAAGGATCATGCGCAGGCTGTCCTTCCTCAACAGCAACGTTGAAAGGTGGAATTGAAAACCTGTTGAAAGCGAAACTTCCAAGAGTGGTTGAAGAAGTAATTTCGGTTTAAGGAAATAATCTGAGAAGACTCTCGTTTCACTCACGCTCATGAAGAAAAATTTCATTTCGAAAATTAGCCTCCTTGTTTTGCTCTTTTGCGCTACAATCCATGCGCAAGGTCAAGTAGCGCGTGTTTACGTGAATGAATTTTTGCAAATTGGCGTTGGTGCTCGGGCCATGGGAATGTCTCAAGCACAAGTGAGCAGCGTGAACGATGTAACGTCTGGATATTGGAATCCTGCGGGTCTTATGGGTCTGGGAAATAAGCTAGACGCAGCTCTCATGCACAGCGAGTCTTATGCAGGAATTGCGAAGTACGATTATGCCGCAGTAGGCAAGCGATTGGATTCAACATCGGCTGCTTCTTTTTCGCTCATTCGTTTTGGAATCGACGATATTCCGAACACATTGGATTTGTATGATCCTAACGGAAACATTGACTACTCAAGGGTTACAACGTTTAACGCAGCGGATTACGCCTTTTTATTTTCCTATGCGAAGAAAGGTGTTCCTTTCATTCACAAGCCTTGGTCAAGTCGCGTGAACATTGGAGGAACAGCGAAAATTATTTACAGACAGATTGGAGATTTCGCACGGTCGTTTGGATTCGGTTTCGATTTAGGCGCACAGTATCAGGGCAAACATCTTTGCTTGGGCGCTGTGGTTCGCGATGCAAGTTCAACATTTAATGCGTGGTCTTTTAGTTTGGGTTCAACCGCCACTTCGGTCTTTCAACAAACAGGAAATTCGCTTCCGCAAAACGGATTAGAGATTGCGTTACCGAGAGCGATTTTAGGCGCGGGCTACAAATTCAACAAAGAGAAATTTTCATTTTTGGTGGAAGGAAATGCCACCTTCACCACAGACGGTCAGCGCAATGCGTTGGTTTCTGGAAAGGTGTTTAGCATTGATCCAAACGTAGGTTTCGAAGTCGGATATTCGAACACTATTTTTTTCCGCGCAGGGGTTGGAAACGCCCAACGTGTAAAGGATTTCGAAAAAGAATATATAACATACCAACCCAATATTGGCATTGGTATTCGCCTTAGAAAAATGTTTATCGACTACGCGTTATCAGACGTAGGAAATTCTTCCGACGTATTATACAGCAACGTTTTCTCGTTGAAGTTTTCGCTGTAGTTATTCTACAATGAAACGCTCACTTTCGTGAGTGGTTTGTCCTTCCGCATGTAACACATAAATTCCTCTTGGAAGATCGAGTTCCAATTGCTGTGTATGCATTCCGCCAGGAATGTTCCACTTCGATTCGTAAACCACCCTGCCGCTAATGTCTGTAACGGTTACAAACGCTTTGTCGAAGCGCTCATTGAACGTTTGAACATTGAACGTTCCGTTGTTTGGATTTGGAAACACATCGAATTGTTGCTTTATAAAGTGCTGTTCTTCCACACCCACATTTGGTGTAACAACAATGTTTTCATCGCCTGGCAAATAGTAGGTGTAAGCAAAGAATACAATCATCATCTCATCCCCTGTTTGTTCTCCTGCAGTCACCAAAGCTGGCGGGCTGTTCGGGTTGAAGGGATTTGCGGAAGTGTTGTCGTAGAAGGCCTCGGCGCGAAGGTTCGTGTTTTGCGGAATGTGAATGAGTTGCGGATAGTTGTAGCTCAACTGCCAATGGAAATTCCAGGAAGGCACACTAATCAATGGTTCTGTTGATCCGTCTGGAAGTTCAGCCCAACTGCTAATGCTTCTTCCAATGAGATGCATATGAGGAAAGGTTCCAATTAATGTAACATCTGCAGGTACGGTGTACGTTTCTGTGAACGTTGCGGTCTGATTGGCCAATACGTATAGGAAGTTCTGGTCAAGGACTCCCGGTCCGTGATTTAGAATGGGGTTGTACCAAACCTCACGTGGGGTGGGATCGTCTGAATAGTGAAGGTTAATGGTGGTTTGGTCTGAAAGGCCTAAGGTTCCTGCTGGATAGTGAAATTCAACCAAGAAATCTCCGCCTGCTTCTAAGCGTTGCGCAAATCCGAAAGGCACCCACAGTGGCCCTCCTCCTGGTGCCCAGGCCGCAAGGAATTTTGCGCCATTCACAAGGCTTCCACCGCTAGATTGAAACCCTTCGCCCGGATCGTTCGCATCCAGTGTAGCCCCCGCCCCGGTTGGGTCGTAAGAGATTACTACGTGATGAACAATATCAGCATTGCCCGGAATAACTTCAATACCATCTATCCATCCATCTTGCGCTAATCCGCTTGGAATGACAAAGGTTCTATAATAATCGTTGTTGGTTGCCGGAGAGGTGTAGTTCGGAGTTAAGTAGGTCTGGTCAACTGAAACCAACTGTGAGTTGTTGTTGTATGAAGGTGTCGCAGGTGCCAAAGCTAAATCGCCACTCGCTGCTCCTCCGGTAATCCAATCTTCAATGGCTTGTTTTTCGGCTGGAGTGAGAACGTTTTCGCCCACAAAGTGTCGGTAATTCGGATCAGCTGGCCAAGGCGGCATTTGTCCGGAAGTAATTGCACCTAAAATTCCTGCTTGACTGTTGTACGCATCGTCGAAGGTCATGAGTGAAGACGGTCCAATTCCACCTTCGTGGTGACATTTCGTGCAATGTTCAAATAAGATTGGAGCAACGTTTTCACTCCAGGTTACTTGAGCAAAAGCACTTTTTGAAACGAAGAGAACAGCAAAAAGAAATACAATTTTTTTCACGACTGAAGATTTAAGGTTCAATAAAGCTAATCAAATTTTAAGTTGGAAGGGCATGGTCGTTCAAGGTTTATTGCGAATGAAATGTTTATTTCTTCAATGCATTAATGTCTTTCCAACAGAAATAATATTCATCTTGCATACAGTGAAATCCTTGTTGGAAATTAAAAATCTAAGCGTTGCGTTCAATAATCGAATTGTTGTGAACGCCTTGTCTTATGCGCTATTTCCAGGAAAGATAACGGCCGTTGTTGGTGAATCTGGAAGTGGAAAATCGGTAACGGCAATGTCGTTATTGGGCCTGCTTCCAGCTAAAAATTTATCGTTCCCTTCAGGAGAAATATTTCTTTCGAGTGAATTAACCGGGAAGGAAGATCGAACGGTAAGGCCAACCGATGAAGTGCTTGTTTCCTTGCGTGGAAAGAAAATCGCTGTGATTTTCCAAGAGCCCATGACAGCGCTGAATCCGGCTATGACCTGCGCGCAGCAAATGGAGGAATGCCTTCAGCATGAAAACAAAGAAGTTCGAAAAAGTAAGATTCTTTCTTTGTTGGAAGAAGTTGAAATGCCCGATCCAACGGGCGCATTAAAGAAATATCCGCATGAGTTTTCGGGAGGACAGCGTCAGCGCATTATGATTGCCATGGCGCTGGCTTCAGAGCCACAATTGCTTATTGCAGACGAACCGACCACTGCACTAGACCCTTCCGTTCAAGCGTCTATTTTAGAGCTTATAAAAAAGCTGAAAAACAACCGTAACATGTCGGTGCTTTTCATTTCACACGATTTGCATGTGGTGAAAGAGATTGCAGATTTCATTGTTGTTATGAAGTCTGGAAGTGCCGTTGAACAGGGCAATGCAGAGGAAGTGTTGAATCATCCCCAACACGAATACACAAGAGGATTACTTGCATGCAGACCCACGAAAACCTCGAAGGGAAAGCGTTTGGTTACGTTGGGAAATGATCTTGATGAAAAGCATTACGCCTTTTCCGAAAGTGAAAATATTTTATTGCATGTTGAAGGATTGACGAAGGTTTATCCCGGTCAAACTTCTCCGGCTGTGAACAACATTTCCTTCGATATTAAACAAGGGGAAACCCTTGGTTTAATTGGGGAAAGCGGATGTGGAAAGACTTCATTAAGTCGCATGCTCATGGGTTTGTTGGCACCAACGAGTGGCGAGGTTTCTTTCGGAAACGAATCGCTGATTGGGAAAAATATTTCCTTCCCAAATAAATTTCGAAAAGATATTCAAATGGTGTTTCAAGATCCGTTTGCATCGTTGAATCCGAAATTAAAAATTGAAGACATGCTCCTCGAGCCGTTGCACATTCATAAAATTGGAAGCACACTCGCGGAGCGAAAGAAGCGCGTTGAATATTTATTGAATGCGGTTGGAATGCCCGCCGATAGCGCGCAGCGTTACGCGCATAATTTCTCAGGCGGACAACGCCAACGTATTGTCATTGCCCGCGCATTGGCCACCAATCCGAAATTAATTATTTGCGATGAAGCGGTTGCAGCGCTTGATGTTTCCGTACAAGCCCAGGTGTTGAACTTGTTAAACGATTTGAAGGAAGAGTTTGGTCTTACCTATTTATTCATCTCTCACGACATGCCTGTTGTGTATCATATGAGCAATCGAGTGATGGTTATGCGGAAAGGCGAAATTGTTGAACGCGGAAGTGCTGAAGAAGTTTTTCTTCATCCGACGCATGCATACACGCAACGTCTGATGCGCATAGGAAATCCTGCGTGACGAACATCACCTCAAGCCTTTTTTGAACCCCCTTATCTTTGCATTATGGAACTAACTATTGCCCTTGGATTTTTTGGAGCACTGCTCATGGGCTTTGTGTTGGGCGTTCTTGGCGGCGGCGGTGCTATTCTTACGATACCTATTCTGGTTTATTTGTTCGGGTTCGATTTAAGATCGGCTGTTGTTTCATCTTATGCAATCTTGTTTTTTAGTTCAATTGTTGGAGGAATTCAAAGTCGAAAAGAAATTGAATGGCGCTTAGCACTGCTGTTTGCAACGGTTTCGATGGTCTTCATAGCGTTAACGAAATTCTTTGTGTTGCCCATTTTGCCTAAAGAATTTTTATTGTTCGGATTGAAAATTTCAACGCAAAGTATTTTGCTTTTGTTGTTTGTAACCATTATGTACATTGTGGCTTACAAGCTTTTGAATCCGAAGAAAGACAAAGGGAAAGGACTTGTTTCATTGGCATTGAACGCTGCACTCGTTGGGGTTTTAGGATCGCTCATTGGAGTCGGCGGTGGATTTTTGATTGTCCCTGCGATTTACGCCTACCGAAACACCACTATGTCTGCGGCCATAGCTTCAACGTTTATCGTAATTACCTTGAATTCAGCCTCGGGTTTGGCGGTCTCATACTCGGAATTGAAGAGCCTGAATCTTGCGATATTACTTCCTTTTTTAGGGCTAGCGGTTGTGGGTGTAATCGCAGGAACTTTACTCTCTAAAAAATGGTCAGACGCGCTATTGCGAAAGTCGTTCGTTGTACTTTTGCTGGCCGTGGGAACGTATATGTTAACGAAAGAAATAATTGAGATACTATGAAAATTGAACAGATCTACACCGGTTGTCTAGCGCAAGGCGCTTACTACATTGAAAGCAATGGCGAAGCCGTTATTATTGATCCGCTTCGCGATACGAAAGCATACACAGACAGAGCGAACGCTTCGGGCGCGAAGATCAAGTACATTTTAGAAACGCATTTTCATGCGGACTTTGTAAGCGGACACTTAGACCTTCAGGTCTATACAGGCGCTACCATTGTTTTCGGTCCGAATGCGAAGACAGAATTTAGCGCACACATTGCAACCGACGGAGAAATTCTTCAAGTTGGAAGCTGCACGATTGAAGTGTTGCACACACCTGGCCACACCATGGAAAGCACGTGTTACTTGCTTCGCGATGAAAACGGAAAGCAATTGGCAGTATTCACAGGAGACACCTTGTTCATTGGCGATGTAGGAAGACCAGATTTGGCGCAGAAAGCCGGAGAGTTAACGAAAGAAGATTTGGCTGGATATTTATTTGACAGCTTAAGAAATAAGTTAATGCCTTTGGATAACAACATTACGGTTTATCCTGCACACGGCGCTGGATCGGCTTGTGGAAAGAACATGAGCAAGGAAACGTTCGATACGTTGGGTCATCAGAAGGAAGTGAATTACGCGTTGCAAGACATGACTAAAGAAGCATTTATTCAGGAAGTTACAGCGGGTCTATTGCCGCCGCCGTTTTATTTCCCTGAGAATGTGGCCATGAACAAAAAGGGCGTTTCATCTTTGGAAGAAGTGATTCAAAACTCACTGAAACCCTTGTCAGTAGAGGCTTTCTCGTTATTGATGGAAGATGAAAGTGTGTTGTTATTAGACGTTCGCGGTCCGCAAGTATTTTGCGAAGGCTTCATTCCGGGATCAATATTCATTGGCTTAAAAGGCGATTTCGCGCCTTGGGTAGGTACATTAATCACAGACATGAAGCAACGCATTGCGTTGGTTACAGAGCCGGGTCAAGAAGAAGAAGCCATCACGCGCCTGGCTCGTGTAGGCTACGACGGAGTTGTGGGATATTTGGAAGGCGGATTCGAGGCGTGGGATAAGTCTGGAAATGAAATTGATCAGATTGAAAGTATTTCAGCGGATGTCTTTGCTGAATTGGCTTCCGACAAAAAAGTGAACATTATAGACGTGCGAAAGCCAACAGAGTTTCAAGCTGAACACCTGGAAAACGCCACTACCGCGCCTCTTCATGAATTGAACAACCACATGAGTGCGTTCAAATCTGGCGAGAACAACTACATTCATTGCGCAGGAGGCTACCGCAGTATGATTGCTGCAAGTATTTTGAAGGGTCGTGGAATTCACAATGTCATTGACATTGCGGGTGGATACAACGCTATTTCGAAGACGGCTTTACCGAAAACCAATTTCGTTTGTCCAAGTACGCTATAACCTTGCGATTGTAGTATATTTGTCGAACTAAAAAACAAGTTTATGGGTAAGCTAGGTACAACCGAGATAATATTGATTCTTGCAGTCGTTCTTCTTCTTTTCGGAGGTAAGAAAATTCCAGAATTGATGCGTGGTCTAGGAAAAGGAATGAAGGAATTCAAAGACGCTAGCAAAGGCGAAGGATCTTCTTCTGAATCAGACAAGATCGAGAATAAATAACATCTATTTCCAATGGTGTTTCATTCCTTGAAGGAAGTTCAGACCGAGCTTTCCTCAAAATCCATTACGTTAAAAAACGTTGTTTCACACTACCTTCAGAACATTGAAGCGCGCAAGAATTTGAATGCGTTTCTTGAAGTTTGGGGCAATGAAGCCCTTGTTCAAGCGGAAGAAATTCAACAAAAAATAGACAATGGAACTGCAGGGAAACTTGCGGGAATGGTGATTGCCATTAAGGATAACATCTGTTATAAAAATCATAAAGTTTCGGCATCTTCAAAAATCCTCGAAGGATTTGAATCGTTATACAGTGCAACCGTTGTAGAACGAATATTAGCGGAAGACGCCATTATCATTGGAAGATTGAATTGCGACGAGTTCGCAATGGGTTCTTCCAACGAAACATCATACTACGGCGCGGTGAAGAACCCGCTGAATGAAAATTGTGTTCCTGGTGGTTCTTCGGGCGGCGCATCTGCGGCTGTTGCTGCTGATTTATGCCTTGCCGCTTTGGGAAGTGACACAGGAGGATCTATTCGTCAGCCCGCTTCTTTCACAGGTATCGTAGGCATGAAGCCCACGTACGGTGCGGTTTCCAGATACGGACTCATAGCTTACGCTTCGAGTTTCGATCAGATTGGTCCTATGACTAAGAGTATCGAAGACGCTGAACTTTTGTTGAAAGTGATTGGTGGACCAGACGCTTACGACAGCACTACACTGTTGGAAGCTTTGCCTGGTGCGGTTTCCAAAGAAGAGAAGCCTAAGATTGCCTATTTGAAAGAGGCAGTTGAAAGCGAAGCTGTTCATCCGGAAATTCGTGAACGCATCAACTCAATTTTAGATAAATTGAAGTCTGAAGGTTACACCGTTGAACCGATATCGTTTCCGTATTTAGATTATATGGTTCCCGCGTATTACGTGCTGACCACAGCGGAAGCCTCTTCCAACTTAGCGCGTTTCGATGGCATTAACTATGGATACAGAAGCAAAGAAGCGAAGGGCATTGACGACACCTACAGAAAAAGCAGAACAGAAGGCTTTGGTCGTGAAGTGAAGCGAAGAATTTTGTTGGGCTCTTTCGTTTTGAGTTCAGGATACATAGACGCTTATTACGGAACAGGACAGCGCGTTCGACGTGTGTTGCAGGAAAAGACGAAAGCTATTTTCGATCAATACGATTTTTTACTTTCCCCAACGTGTACCGATGTTGCCTTTGAGTTTGGTGCTAAATCGAAGGATCCGATTTCCATGTACATGCAGGACATCTTTACGGTTCACGCGAACCTTACAGGTAATCCAGCGATTTCTATTCCATGTGGAAAAGAATCCACTACGGGTTTACCTTTCGGTATTCAAGTTACTGCTCGCCACAAGGAGGACAACGATTTGTTCGCGTTTTCAAAATCGCTAGAAGCCTTGTTATCGTAGGTTTGGCGAGTTTTTCCCTAACAGAGTGTTCACAATTGTGTTTTTCCAAGATTGGAAATAATGCATTTTTTTCGGAAATTGTATCCGAAATGAAAGGGCAATAAACGGCTTAAAACCTTGTTGCCCTATTTATAAAGGGAAATCATGAAAAAATTAGTTGCAGCATTACTGGGCGTGCTTTCGTTTTGGAGCGTATTGGCCTTCGATATTCCAAAAGACACGCTACAAGATCGTCAGGTGGCGGGATTGAAGAAAGAAGAGATTGACGAAATTGATAGAATGCTTGTAGCGAGTTATTTGAATCACTTTTGTTTTTCCTCAGATCCCGACATTCAAAACGCATACGATTATCCAGCCGATTTAATCCCTTCTTTTCCGGAAGACCTAACGCGTGAGCGCATGAAAGTCTTGGACAGAGAAAGTCCGTTTGATTTAATCTACAATGAAAATGTGCGCGATTTCATAGCGCTTTATTCGGTTAGAAGAAGAGATGTAACTGCGAAAGTCTTAGGTCTCTCACAATTGTATTTTCCACTGATTGAAGACGCACTTGCGAAATATAACATTCCACTTGAATTGAAATATTTGGCCATTGTGGAATCTGCGTTGAATCCGACTGCTATTTCTAGAGCGGGTGCAGCGGGTTTATGGCAGTTCATGCCTGGAACCGGAAAGATGTATGGCTTAGACATTACGAGTTACCAAGACGAACGTTTCGATCCAATTAAAGAAACCGAAGCAGCTTGCAAATACTTGCGTTTTTTATACAACACTTTCGGCGATTGGAATCTTGCTTTAGCTGCTTACAACAGCGGTCCTGGTAACGTGAATAAAGCTATACGTCGTGCAAACGGAAAGAAAGATTTTTGGGCCATCAAGCAGTTCCTTCCAAAAGAAACACAAGGATATGTCCCTGCATTTATTGCGGTGAATTACATCATGAACTACTCTACGGAGCACAACATCTTTGCGAAGAAGGCGTCTATGTCTTATTTCGAAACAGACACCATTCACGTGACTGCACGTGTAGATTTCGAAGTGGTTTCGAAAAGTATTAATCTTCCGATTGAAGAGATTACGTATTTGAACGGCACCTATAAATTGAAAGAAATTCCAGACAATGGGAAACAACATTACTTGATGTTGCCGGTTGAAAAGGTGGGCGATTTCTTGGCTCATGAAAAAGAAATTTATTTAGCGAGCGAGGTTAAGAAACCAGAGCCAGAAGTTGTTATTCCAGACACCGCATCAACTGAGGGCGGCGCTGGTGAGACAACTAAAATTATCTGGGAAGACCAGTGGAAGACGCACAAAGTAAAGAAAGGTGAAACCTTGAAAAGCGTATCAACAAAATACGGCGTTACATCTTCAGACATTAAGAAGTGGAACAAGCTGAAATCATCGTCTTTAAAAGCGGGTCAGAACTTAAAAGTAAAAGTCAAGGTTAAGAAGACCATTACGATTCCAAAAGTTACCGAGCCGGAAGACACTACCGCTACGAGCACGCCGAAGGTTGTTACGCCGGCAGAGGATCCAAAGCCAACACCCCCGAAGCCAGCGGCGCCAAAGGAAGAGTTTATTTATTATACTGTGAAATCTGGAGATAGCCTTTCCAGTATTGCTTCGAAAAATCACGTATCTGTAGATTCAATTGTGAAATTAAACAAGGGGCTAACCCCGAACAAAATACAAATAGGACAGAAAATTAAAATCAAAAAGAAATGATAAAAGAAGGAGCCACCGTAGAGGTGAATTACGAACTTTTCATCGACGATGAAAACGGAGAAATGGTAGAATCTACCTTGGAACAGGGACCAATGAAATTCACGTTCAAGGTTGATCCAATGATTGAGGGGTTTGAAAAAGGGTTAGCGGGATTGAATGCAGGCGACGAGTTTCGCATTAGCATTCCTTGCGCAGAAGCATACGGAGATGAGCAGGAAGAGTATTACATGGAGTTTCCTAAAAGTGATTTCATGGAAGAGGATGGCGAATTCGATGAAGAGTTGTTCGCTGTAGGAGAAGTTATTCCAATGCAAACACCAGAAGGACATCAGGTTCAAGGTGTTGTTGAAGAAGTTAAGTTGAACTCTGTGGTAATAGACTTTAATCATCCCTTAGCTGGAGAGAATTTATTCTTCAAAGGGCACGTGGTTTCTGTTTCGTAAGCATATGCAATTCGTTCGTACTTCAGCCAGCAGCATATCGCGAATCTCTGCATTTGCAGGATCTACGTTGGTGTTGCTAATGGTTGGAATATTCTTAGTATTCTATTTGGTGGCGTTGCAGGTTTCAGATCACATTCGATCGCAGTTTACCGTGCAATTGTTATTGAATGAAGGCGTGAGCGAAGAACAAATATTAAGTTTTAAAAAGGAAATCGAGGGAGGCGGCATCGCCTCCCAGGTTTCTTATACTTCAAGCGAGCAGGCCGAAGCCGAATACAGCAAGGAAATTGGAGAAGACTTCGTTCAAGTGCTCGGATACAACCCGCTTCCCGCATCGATAGATGTTCAGATTAATCCGGAAAAGGCCGATGGTCCTACCGTAGATGCCTTTGTAGAATCTTGTAAACTGAATCCACTAATAAAAGATGTTGGTTACGAGAAAACGCTACTTCAATCGGTGAACGAGAACATCTCGAAATGGGGCGCTATCATTGGTGGCATTGTGATTTTATTCTTGATTATTTCAGCCTTCATTATTATGAATACGGTTGAATTGGCAATTTCTTCTCAGCGACTAATCATCCGCAGCATGCAGTTGGTGGGCGCAACACCGTGGTTTATTAAACGTCCGTTTTTATGGCAGAGCCTGAAGAACGCCATCCTTTCTTCAACCATAGCGTGGCTTTCTATATCATTGATTTTATATTTCAACCAGCAATCGCTTACAGACATTATTCAGATATTGCTCGATGGTGGTGGGTTCTGGAAGTTGGGTATTCTGCTTATTTCACTGAGTGTAGTGGTAGGTGTTTTCAGTACTTATATCACAGTAAGCCGTTTCGTTCGAGCGAAATTGCATCAGATGTACTAAGCCGTTCCTTTGGAAAAGGCTGCCTTAATCATAAGAATTCCGACCGAAAATATATCCTTTCAAATATTGAAAGGTTGAATCGTTATTCTTGTGAAACGTTAACGAAAGATGAAGATTTCGAAGCGGTGTTCAAAATTGAACAAACTTCCTTATTTTCGTTGCCCGAATAAAAACAGAAAATTAATTTAACAGTCATGAACAAAAAAGCAAGTCCTACAGTTAAGCAAGAAAACGGCTTTAACTTCAGTTCAATTTTTCCTTACATCGCAATTCCAATTGCTTTGTTAACCGGATGGGCATTATTCACCTTTGTATTGGGTGACACTGCAAACTTCGAAGGTGGAGACCCTGTAAAAGGTCACCCATTAAACGTATTAGGAACTGTTCACAAAGGTGGATTCATTGTACCTATTCTTATCGCGGTTAACTTGATTGTAATTATTTTCTTCATTGAGCGTTTCATTAGCATTATGATGGCTAAAGGAAAAGGTAGCGTTTCTACATTTGTTCACAACGTTCGTAAGATGTTGGCTAATGGAGATGTTAACGGGGCACTTGCAGCTTGCGACAAGCAAAGAGGTTCTGTAGCAGCTGTATTGCGTGCAGGTCTTTTGAAATACCGCGACATGTCTGAAAACACAGAATTAGACAAAGAAGCGAAAGTAACTGCAATTAAGCAAGAGTTGGAAGAAGCTACAGCTTTAGAGTTACCTATGTTGTCTAAGAACTTGGTTATCCTATCTACTTGCGGATCTTTAGGAGTACTTGTTGGACTTTTAGGAACAGTAAAGGGTATGATTTCATCTTTCGAAGCTATGGCAACTGCTGGAGCTCCAGATGCAACTGCACTTTCATTAGGTATTTCTGAAGCCTTGATCAACACGTTCTTGGGTATCATGGCATCTGCAATTGCAATTATCCTTTACAACTTCTTCAATACACGTATTGATAGCATGACATTCGCAATGGATGAAGCTAACTTCACAGTTACTCAAACATTTGCTTCAAAGCACTAATTCAAGTTTTTACTTAATTATTAATATTTAAGAATATGTCGAAAATCAAGATGCCCAAAAGCGCTCCAAGTTTGGATATGACGCCGATGGTTGACCTTGGTTTCTTGTTGGTAACATTCTTTATCCTCACCGCGAAGTTCCGTCCGAATGAACCTGTAATTGTTGACGTTCCCTCTGCAACATCTGAATTGTTGTTGCCAGAGAAAGTAATGCAGATTACAGTTGACGATAAGGGAAGAGTTTTCTTCGACCTTGCGGGTAAGGACATTCGTAGAGAAATGTTATCACGAATGGTTCAAAGACATCCGGAATTAAAACTTACCGAAGATGAGGCGCGAAAATTCGCTTTGTTAGGTATGTGCGGTATGCCGTTGAACAATCTAAGTCAGTACTTAAGTGCCGACGAAAAAACAAGAGCAGCACTTGACGCACAAACCCCTGGTATCCCTACCGATTCTATTAATGGTGAATTGGGAGATTGGATTCAGAGTGGTTACGAAGCCTTTATGGCCGATGCCGAAAAACATGGTTTAGAACCTAAGGACATCAAAGGCGATAAAGCGTTACGTTACGCAATTAAAGCAGACGGAACAACAGACTACGAAAAGGTAGAGCAAGTAATTGATGTGTTCCGCGACAAGAATATTTTCCAATTTAACATGGTGACTACTTTGGAATCTGGTTCCAAATAATGCAACCGTATAGAACAAACATGTTATGGCAGAAATAATAGAAGGTGGTGGAGGCCACGACAAAGGCGGTAAAAAGAGACCCAAGAAGAGCCCGGTGCGCATGGATATGACGCCGATGGTTGACTTGGCGTTCCTTCTCTTGACCTTCTTCATCTTGGCAACCTCACTGAGCAAACCAAAGACTTTGGAGATTGTCTATCCGAAAGAGGTAGAAAATAAAGATGATCAAACCAAATTGGACGACGATTTGGCAACAACGATTATTGTGGGTGAAACAGACGATCAAATTTTCTATTACCATGGAAAATTCAGAAAAGACACCACAAAATTGGAGCCGTCAGATTTTTCTAAAGATGGTTTACGTGTAATGCTACTAGAAAGAAATAAGCGAGTAGTAGAGCAGGTAAACGCTTTGAAAGATCAACAAAGAGCAGAATTACAGAAGAGCGGTTCACACGATGAAGACGAGAAAATAAACGCTCGCTTCAAAGAGTTGATTGCGGAAGCTTCTAACGATTCTCTTGCACCTTTCGTAATTGTAAAAACAATTCCTACCACTAAGTGGAAGAATGTTGTTAATGCAATTGATGAATTGAACATTACTAGTGTGAAGAAGCGTGCAATCATGGACATGGAAGCGCGTGAAGCATTGCTTTTCCTTTCACCAGAAAAAGTAGCAGAGTTAAAATTGAAATGAACGATTGATGTGTAGGCCTGTACTGCACATTATAAAAGCAAACCATTATGTCAGCAGTAACTGATTTTCTTAGCAACCACTCAGACTTGGTGGCTGTAGCTACAGCAGCAGCTGTGGTTACGTTCCTAGGCTTTGAAGCGGGCTGGAATAGCATTATGGCTTCAGATCGTAACGAGCAGGTATTTGAAAACAAAAACAAAGCTTACGGGGCTTATAGAATTCGTTCTATGTACGGCGGCGTGTTAGCTATTGCAGTGTTTTCCGGTATTTTCTTGGTATCTGGAGCGTTAATCACGCCAGTCATTTTAGCCAAAGGCGAAAAGAAGGAAAAAGAGGTGAAGGTGGAAATGAACGCAGAAATGATTGCGCCGCCACCAACGGATCCGAACGAGCCGCCACCACCGCCACCACCACCGCCACCACCGCCACCGCCACCACCAAGTGTGCGTCAAATTCAATTTACATCTATCGTTATTGAAGAGAACGTTGAGACACCTCCACCTTCTCAAGATAAATTGAAAGATGAAAAGATTGCAGACGAAACTACGGAAGGAGAAGACGGTCCTATGGGTCCTTCAGACGCCATGACTTACACCCCAGTCGATGATAAAAAAGACAAGGTAGATGCTCCATTGCAGTTCGTTCAGGAGATGCCGGCTTATCCGGGTGGAGAGAAAGCATTGTATGATTTCTTATACAGCAACATTACCTATCCTGAGCAAGAAAAATCTCAGAACATTGAAGGTACTGTATTCGTGAACTTCGTTGTAGAGAAAGATGGAACACCAACGAACTTTACTGTAACACGCGGTGTAGAAGGTGGAAAAGGACTAGACAGAGAAGCATTGGGAGCTTGTAAGAAATTAGGCAAGTTCAATCCTGGAAAACAAAACGGGGTTTCTCAACGTGTATTCTTGACCATTCCGATTAAGTTCACACTTGCAGATAATTAATTGAAAAATACTCTTTGAAAAGGGTTGGCTTCGGCCGACCCTTTTTTATTTTTGACTATGCGTACTTCATTGTTAACTCTCATGCTCCTATTCTTCCTTCAAACAGGAAAATCGCAAACCACGTTTTCGTTCGATTACAATGGGACCTCACGGGAGTACATTTTGTATACACCGTCGAATATGCCAATTGGTCCAAGACCGCTAGTTTTTAACTTTCACGGATATACGAACAATATGAGTTTTCAGATGAATTACTCAGAGATGAATACAGTTGCAGAAGCTGCAAAGTTTTATGTTGTTTATCCGCAAGGATTGCCCGATGCCAACGGAATTAATCATTGGAACGCTTGGCAAGATCCGACAGATGTTGATGACATTGGATATATTAGCGCACTGTTAGATTTTCTTTTAGCTACTGAGGCGGTAGATTTTCAGCGTGTTTATTCTTGTGGTTTTTCGAATGGTGGTATTTTTAGCTATGCCTTGGCGGGTCAGTTATCAGAGAGATTCGCAGCCATAGCTTCTGTTGCTGGAACCATGACCGAAGTTATGATTCAGAATATCAATCCAACAAGGCCAGTACCTGTTTTTCATATTCACGGAACATTAGATCCAGTAGTCCCATTCGACGGTTCACCTGGCCAATATCCCACCTTTGGCGTGTTAACGAGCGTTGCAGAAACATTAAACTTTTGGAAAACAGAAGATGGTTGTACGTCTCTTTCAACAAATAATATAGCGAATACGAATTTGTTTGATCTGTGTTCCGCGAGCAAGACTATCTATTCTGGTTGTGTAGAGCACGACAATTGGTATGTTGAAATTTCTGGAGGAGGACATACTTGGCCTGGCACAACACCTTTAACTGTTACAGGTGCCACATGTCAAGATTTCGACGGAAGTCAGGAAATATGGAATTTCTTCTCAAACATAACAATGCCACCAATGGGTATTGATGGCTTAACAACATCAGAGAAAATTATTCCTGTTGCGTATTACGATTTGCAAGGAAGAGTGGTTGAAAAAAGCGAATTATCAAGCGGCATTTACGTTGTTCGCATGAGCGATGGCTCGACAAAAAAAATCAAACGCGAGTGATGCTTCCCTTCCACATAGATTTCAACGAAGCGGGCTTAGATGAAGCCGGAAGAGGATGTTTAGCTGGCCCCGTAGTTGCTTCCGCCGTTATTCTTCCAGAAGGATTTTCGCATCCGTTATTGAATGACTCGAAGCAAATGAGCAAGAAGAATCGTGAAGAGCTTCGCGGTATTATTGAGCGGGAAGCTGTTGCGTGGAGTGTAGAATTTGTTTCACCAAAGGAAATAGATGAGTTAAATATTTTGCGCGCTTCGATTACCGCAATGCAGCGAGCCACATTAAAATTAAAGGTGAAACCGTCGCATTTGTTGGTAGATGGAAATCGGTTTTATGAAATGGAGGGATATGACCATACCTGCATGATTAAAGGCGATGCGCGCTTTCTAAATATTGCAGCGGCGTCTGTTTTAGCGAAGACACATCGCGATGAATTCATGCTGAATCTGCATGAAAAATTTCCGCATTACAAATGGGATAGAAGCATGGGATACCCAACGAAGGCACACCGCGCCGCAATCTCGGAATACGGCGCTTGTGAGCACCACCGCATGACCTTCGCTCTTTTGCCCAAGCAGTTGCAAATAGAAGCACTTTGATGCCTATTTTCGCACTATGCAGTTAAGAGCTGAAAACATTCAGAAAATTTACGGGAAGCGCACGGTTGTAAAAGACGTGTCGTTTCATGTTGAACAAGGCGAAATCGTTGGACTGCTTGGTCCGAATGGAGCTGGAAAAACAACGAGCTTTTACATGGTTACCGGACTTATTCAACCCAATCACGGAAAGGTTGTGTTGGATGAAACAGAGATTACACACATGCCCATGTTCCAGCGTGCGAAAATGGGCGTAGGCTATTTACCTCAAGAAGCTTCAATTTTTCGCTCACTTTCTGTTGAAGACAACATTAAAGCCGTCCTTGAATTAACAGCACTTTCAAAGAAAGAACAGGAAGAGAAATTAGATGCGTTGTTGGAAGAATTTGGACTAACCGCACGAAGAAAATACATTGGTCATCACCTCAGTGGAGGTGAACGCAGAAGAACCGAGATAGCTCGAGCATTGGCGACTGATCCGAAGTTTATTTTATTAGACGAACCCTTTGCAGGTGTTGATCCCATTGCTGTTGAAGACATTCAACGCATTGTATGGAAGTTGAAAGAGCGCAACATTGGAATATTAATAACAGACCACAATGTGCAAGAAACGTTGTCTATAACGGATCGAGCATACCTCTTGTACGATGGAAATATTTTGAAGTCGGGAAGTGCCGAAGAATTGGCTTCCGATGAACAAGTACGTCGTGTGTATTTGGGTCAGAACTTTGTTCTGAGAGCCCGAAAAGAATAAGCCCCCGAGAATCTCGAGGGCTTACAAATTATTAGAGTAAAGTCTTACTTGGCGCTGTTGTAGCGAGCTTCAACCGCTTCCCAATTAATAATATTGAAAAAAGCTTGAATGTAATCTGGACGTCTGTTCTGGTAGTTCAGGTAATACGCGTGTTCCCAAACGTCTAATCCTAAAATTGGAAATCCAGAGCAACCTACGTTTGGCATGAGTGGGTTGTCTTGGTTTGGTGTTGAACACACTTCAAGTTTTCCATCTTTCACACACAACCAAGCCCATCCTGAACCGAAACGAGTTGTAGCAGCCTTAACGAACGAATCTTTGAAAGCTTCGAATGATCCGAAAGCCTCGTTAATAGCGGCTTCCATAGTTGGAGTAACTTTTCCGCCATTGGGTGAAAGAAGTTCCCAAAATAAATTGTGATTGTAGAATCCACCACCGTTGTTTCTAACAGCTGGCGTGTCGAATCCTTTCACCATTACATCTTCGATAGAAAGATTCTCTAAATCTGTTCCAGCGATAGCGTTGTTCAAGTTAGTAGTGTATGCAGCGTGGTGTTTGCTGTGGTGAATTTCCATTGTACGCGCATCGAAATGTGGTTCAAGTGCGTCGTATGCGTAAGGTAGATTTGGTAGTTCGAATGACATAGTTATTTTTTTGCGAAATTAACTCAAATCAAACGCGATAAAAAAATTCTTATCAATTCGTTAGAAAGCTTGTTGCGCGCTTATCTTTGTAGCTTATCGAAGCGTTTTCAATTAACCGATTTTAAAGAAGGAAAAGCATGGGACTTTTTAGTTTCCTAACACAAGAAATTGCCATTGACTTAGGTACGGCAAACACAATCATTATCATGAACGATAAGGTGGTTGTAGATGAACCATCAATCATAGCTCGCGATAGAGTTTCTGGTAGAACTGTTGCTGTTGGGCGTTTAGCGCAACAGATGCATGGTAAAACGCACGAGAATATTAAAACAATACGTCCGTTGAAAGACGGTGTAATTGCCGATTTCCACGCGGCAGAAGATATGATCAAAGGGTTAATCAAAATGATTAACAAGGGCGGGAAAATGTTTCAACCTTCTTTGAGAATGGTTATTTGTATCCCGTCGGGTATTACAGAAGTTGAAAAGCGTGCAGTAAAAGATTCTGCGGAACACGCTGGAGCGAAAGAGGTTTATTTGATTCACGAGCCTATGGCTGCTGCTATTGGTATTGGCGTAGATGTGGAAGAGCCAATGGGAAATATGATCATCGACATCGGAGGTGGTACTTCTGAAATTGCAGTAATTGCTTTGGGTGGAATTGTAACAGACAAAAACATTCGTGTAGCTGGAGATGAATTGACACAAGACATTGAAGACTACATGCGTCGTCACCACAACATTTTAATTGGCGAACGTACTGCAGAGCAAATTAAAATTGAAGTGGGTGCTGCGATTGATGATCTTGAGAATCCGCCATTGGATTACAGTGTCCGCGGTCGCGATTTGGTAACGGGAATTCCAAAAGAGATAATGGTTTCTTACAAAGAAATCGCACATGCGTTGAACAAATCAATTTCTAAAATTGAGGAAGCAATCATGAGTTGCTTGGAAAATACTCCGCCTGAGTTATCTGCAGATATTTTCAAGACAGGAATTTATTTGGCCGGAGGTGGTGCATTGCTTCGCGGACTAGACGTTCGTATCAATCGTAAAACGAAATTACCAGTTCATGTTGCCGACGATCCTTTGCGTGCAGTAGCAAGAGGAACAGGAATTGCGTTGAAGAACATCAACCGTTTCCAATTCTTAATGCGCGAGTAATTCGTTAACACGAAAGCAGAATGGGTAATCTTTTAGCATTATTGCAACGATTTCACGTGCTTTTGTTGTTCTTAGTACTTCAGGTTTTTTCATTGATAGTTTTGTTTTCTGAAAATAATTTTCACCGAAAAGAATTCATTCGTCACAGCTCTGACTTCGCAGGATATATTTATGCAAAGCGCGACGAGTTCACGAGTTATTTGAGACTTGCCGAGATTAACGATCAGCTGGCAATTGAAAACGCAGCTTTGCGCAGTCTTCTTCCAGAAAATTATATTACTTCCGACACTGCAACTTACAAGGCTCAAGGAGTGCGTCAACAGTACACGTATACGCCTGCAAAAGTTGTAAATGCAACAGTAAGTCGAAAGCGAAATTACCTCACTTTGAACAAAGGATATGCGGAAGGCATTGGCATTGAAATGGGCGTAATCGCAAACGGAAGTATTGTTGGAATTGTGAGCAGTGTGAGTGAAAATTATTCAATTGTTATGCCTGTCCTTCACACAAAATTTCAAGGGTCTGTAAAAATGAAAGGAACAGGCGAGTTTGGTATTTTGGAATGGCCAGGAGGAGATCCGTTGTTTGCCTTTGTGAAGGAAATTCCGAAACATGTGTACATTAACGTTGGTGATACAGTAGTAACCACAGGGTTTTCGAG
Source organism: uncultured Flavobacteriales bacterium (assembly GCA_937897625.1). Lineage (GTDB taxonomy): Bacteria > Bacteroidota > Bacteroidia > Flavobacteriales_D > Sanyastnellaceae > CAIZGX01. Next base: position 28,197 of record CALCNZ010000107.1, on the reverse strand, counting down.
TCACTTTCCAGAAGGAATGCTCATAGGAAGTGTGGAAGCGCTCGAAGATAAACCGGAAGAAAACTTCCATCGAATAAAAGTAAAACTAGCTACCGACTACCGAAAGGTAGCCTGGGTTCAAGTGGTGAAAAATCTTCAGAAAATGGAAATTGATTCTCTTCAACAACAACAAATTATTGCAGACGGAGGGGAAGAATGATGAACTACTTGCGCATAATTCTTTTCGTGCTTTTGCAAGCTTTGGTGGTAAGCCGAATTCAGTTGTTCGATGGTTTGGTGCTTCCATTTATTTATATTTTTAGTTTGTTAATGTTTCCATTCGACACGCCTCGATGGTTATTGCTGTTGATTGGATTTTTCACGGGAATTCTCATGGACTTGTTTACGGGACCTCCGGGCCTTCATACTTCGGCGTGTTTGCTGCTTACCTTTCTGCAGCCTCTTGTGCAAAACATGTTGGCTCCTCGAGAAGGATATGATTCAAACCTGAAGCCCACCATACATAAAATGGGATTGGCGTGGTATACGACCTACGCGGGTATTTTAACCCTAGTGCATCACACGTGGTTAATCTTTTTCGAGTTTTTACGTTGGGATAAATTCTTCTTCCAGTTGTTTCATATTTTGTTAAGTTCTATTGCAACTTTATTGCTGATGATTTTGGCGCAACTCTTAATTTCGCCAAATAAGAAAAGCAGCTAATTACCTTGAACAACGACAATCGCCGGTACACCTTCTTGTTTATTGTTGGAACCATCTGTGTCATTTACATAGTGCGTCTTTTTGCGCTTCAGGTTGCCACCAGCGAATGGAAAAATAAAGGCTCGCGTTTAACAGAAAGAGAGGTAGTTGTTTATCCATCACGTGGAAATATCTTCGATCGAAACGGAAAAGTTTTGGTGACCAATCAGACCGTTTACGATTTAATGGTTTTGCCGAAAGACCTGCAGCCATTCGATACTACAGAGTTTTGTAAATTGGTTAATCTACCTTACGAAGAGTTGAAAGAGATATTAAAAAAATCGACCTCTTACCCCAACGTGAAGTACAAACCCTCTCCGGTTATTAAGCAAATGCTTCCTGAAGAGTATGCACTTTTCGCAGAAAGACTTTATAAATTCCCTGGTTTTTTTGTTCAAGCAAGAACTTTGCGTACTTATCCTGAAAGCCTAGGCGCATTGGTGTTAGGTGATGTAGGCGAGGTGAATGGGGACATATTGAAGTCACATCCAGATTATCGCAAGGGGGATTACATTGGGTTGAATGGAATTGAAAAGTCGTATGAGAAGGAATTGCGCGGTAAACGCGGAATAAAATATGTTTATCGCGATAATCTGGGCGTTGAACACAGTGTTGCCAATGGACAATTAGACAGTGCAGCACTTGAAGGGGTTGACTTGTACGCCACAATAGATGCCGAGTTGCAGAAGTATGGAGAGAAATTAATGCAGAATAAGCGAGGTTGTATTGTTGCCATAGAGCCTTCAACAGGCGAAATATTAGCTTTGGTTTCTGCGCCAACTTTCGATCCGAATTTATTGGTAGGTAGAGCACGCGGACAGAATTTCGCAGCGTTAGCAAAGAACCCGCTGAAGCCTTTGTTCAATAGAGCAACACAAGCGCAGTATAGGCCAGGATCTATTTTTAAATTGGCGCAATCGCTTACCGCATTGCAGCTGGGTTCAATAACGAAAGACACGCGAATAGCGTGCAACAGAAGTTTAATTGGATGTCACGGCGCGCACAGCATGGACGATTTGGAAATGGCTATTGTTCATTCGTGCAATCCCTATTTCCGCGGAGTATTGCAACGGGTAGTGGAAGCCAATAGAGACCCGAACAATCGCGCGAAAGACGCAGCAATAGGACTTTCTATCTGGAATGAACAAATAAGAAAACTGGGATTTGGTTCAAACTTAGGAAGCGACCTTCCGAATATGAAAAAGGGAAATGTTCCGAGCACAGAATATTACAACAAGAAGTACGGTGTTGAAGGTTGGAATTTCTCTACCATCTATTCCATTGCCATTGGTGAAGGAGAGCTTTTGATTAATCCCGTTCAAATGTGCAACTTGGCTTGCATCATTGCCAATCGCGGGTTCTATGTTCCTCCGCACACAGTTAAACAAATTGGAAGAGGTGGCACTGCCCGCACCGAGTATGTTACGCGTGTAGACGTGGGAGTAAAACCGGAATATTTTGAGACAGTCGTAAACGCTATGGAAAAAGTGGTTGGTCCGGGCGGAACAGCCAATAGCATTAAACTTTCTGACATTGTTATTTGCGGAAAAACAGGAACCGTGCAGAACGAACCGCGCGAGGATCACAGTGTGTTCGTTTGCTTCGCTCCGAAAGAGAATCCGAAAATTGCTTTGGCTGTGTATGTTGAATACGCAGGATTCGGGGGAACATGGGCTGCTCCTATTTCAAGTTTAATGATTGAAAAATACTTGAAAGGAGGAACAACCAACACAGGCAGAGAAGAGTTAATTATGAACGCTAAAATTCTAAATTAATGGCTGCTTCGAACAAACAAAAATTACAACTCGATTTGGGCACAGTTGCGCTCTACGGGACGTTGGTTTTGTTCGGTTGGCTTTCGATCTATAGCGCTGCGTATAACCCACTTGTTCCAAGTCCGTTTGCTTTTTCGGAAGAGTATGGTAAGCAGCTTGTTTGGATAGGCGTCTGTGTTTTTTTAATTGTAATCATCCTTTATTTAGACGCAGAAGTATTCAACAAGTTGGCGATTTACATTTATCTCTTCTTCGTGCTGTTACTTATGTTGGTCTTGGTTGTAGGGAAGGAAGTGAACGGTGCTAAAGCATGGTTCGGTATAGGAGCTTTTGGAATTCAACCCAGCGAGTTTTCGAAGATTGGCGTTGGTTTGTTTCTCTCTAAATTTATTTCCAGCTCGGGAATGCAATTGAAAAATTTGCGGACCCGAATTCAAGCCTTCGCAATTATTGGGTTACCAGCATGTTTAATTTTACTCCAGCCCGATGTGGGTTCCTTGTTAACTTTCCTCGCATTCATTTTAGTGATGTATCGCGAGGGCATGTCGGGCAATGTGCTTATTGCGGGTTTCGCAAGTGTAGTAATTGGGACATTGAGTATTGTTATTGGAGCGGGAAGAACAACGTATCCTTATTTTGGAGAAATGAGTTCTATTTGGACCTTCATACTTTCCCTTTTCGGATTGTCTATACTTGCTTTGATTTTCGTTCGGAACTTTGTTGTGCCAAGATCAAGAAGAATGCTCTATTCGGTTACCGTTATATCGTTGATCTTAGCTTCGAGTCTTGCGTTTTCCATTAATTACATTGTAGACAATGTGCTTGAAAAGCACCACAAAGAGCGAATTTATGTTATGCTCTCGCTACCGGTAGAACGCGAAGACGCGACCTACAATTCAGAGATGGCCAAGATTACTGTGGGTTCGGGAGGTTTAGTTGGAAGAGGATTTCATCAGGGCCCGATGACTCAGAATAACTACGTGCCGGAACAATGGACCGATTTTATTTTTAGCGCGGTGGCTGAAGAGTGGGGATTCTTGGGCAGCGTTACCGTAATTCTTTTGTTTTTTGCGCTAATTTATAGATTGGTAGTTTTGGCCGAAAGGCAACGTTCTCAATTCTCCCGTGTTTACGGCTATTGCGTGGCAGCCATCATATTCATGCACCTGCTCATTAACATTGGAATGGTGCTGGGATTGGCTCCTATTATTGGCATTCCCTTGCCATTCTTCAGTTACGGCGGATCTTCGCTTATGGCGTTTACGATGTTGCTGTTTATTATGATTCGATTAGACGCGGAGCGACTCAGCATCTTTAGATGATTACCACTTCGTGGATGACGCTGCGCGATGACCACTTCGTGGATGACGCTATGCGACGACCGCTTTGCGATGTAATGCAGAGTTAACATTGCAACGTTTGTAAGGTTCGAATGAACGTTCGGTTTGGGTGTAACCTAATTTCTACTTTAGCGTAACACCGAATATACTCGCGCATGAAATCTTTCTACACACTATTCCTCACTGCTGTTGTTACGCTCTCTTGCAACTTCGCGTTAGCAAACGATCGTTTTTTCATTGAAAACAATGGGCAGGTAAAAAACGAAAAAGGACTTCAAGACCGTTCCGTTTTGTTTACCTACACAACTTCTGAAATGGATGTGTTCGTTCGAAAGAGCGGATTAACCTACCAGTTCAAACGCTACAACAACGAAGGAGTTTACGCCGAGCGTGTAGATGTAAATTGGAAGGGATGCTCTGCAAGTGCTGTTGCGAAAGGATTGCAGGAGTCTTCATATACAGAAAATTATTTTGTAGATGGAAAACCGAATGCCGTGAACGCGTTTCAAGAAGTGCGTGTTTCGGATATTTATCCGGGCGTAGACTGGAGAATATACATCACCGAATCCGGATTGAAATACGAATTTATTGCTGAGAACGCGCGCGCTGCTAAGCAAATTAACATGGAAGTTGAAGGAGCGAAAGAATTGGAAAAGTGTTCCAATGGAAGCCTTCGAATTAAAGGGGAAATGGGTCAAGTGAACGATGCGAAGCCGGTTTACTTCAACCAAGAAAAAAATATAGAAGGAAATTTTATTGTAAACGGAAATACATTTCAATTTGAAATTCCTGCGAATACTACCGGAGAGCTTGTCTTGGACCCGGAAGTTATTTGGACTTCGTATTACGGCGGGACTGGGTTAGACGATTCACGTGGAATTTTCACCGATGCGAACGGAGACTACTATTTAACAGGAGCTACCAATTCAACAACATTGATTTCTTACTTGGGTTACCAGGGTTTGTTGGGCGGAAGCAACGACGTGTATGTGGTGAAGTTCAACGCCTTGAATCAACGCCAATGGGCAACATATTACGGCAAAACCGGAAACGATGTTGGAAACGACATTGTGGTTGATCCATACGGAGGAATTTATGTAGCAGGAAGCACAAGTTCAATGTCGGCATTTGCCTCTTCAAGTCAGCAGATTGTATACGGCGGCGGTCCGAAAGATGGGTTTATTTTGAAATTGTTTCCAGACGGAACATTGGAATGGTGCTCTTATTATGGCGGAAGCGGTGACGAGCAAATTACCTCTCTGTCGGTTGGATTTCAAGGCGAGGTTTACTTTATTGGTGAAACAAGTTCCACTGATTTAATAACCATGGATGCGCTACAAGCTTCTAATGGCGGCGGTGCGAGTGATTTCTATATAGGTATGATTGATCCCGGTGGATTCCTTCTTCGATACTCTTATTTTGGTGGAAGCGGTGCTGAATTGGCAGGTGACATTGTAGCTACTAGCGACTTCAATTTATATTTTACAGGAACCACAAGTTCTTCTGCAGGCATGGCTGTTGGAGGCGCGCAGAACACATACGGTGGTGGCGCATACGATGGCTTTTTCGCAAAAATAAATACAAGTAATACCATTGCATGGGCGTCTTACATAGGTGGAACAAGCGAAGACCGCGCAGAAGCTATTCATGTTACGGCAGATCGCTTGTATGTTGTTGGAAAGTCGGGTTCAATAAGTGGGATCTCTACCCCGGGCGCTGCGCAGGTGTTCAATGGCGGTGGAAGTTTCGATGGATATTTAGCTTCTTACACCATTGACGGGGCAGTGAATTGGAAGACCTACTACGGAGGTTCGGGAAACGAATCGCTTTGGGGAGTTACAACAGATGCCGCTGGGAGTATTTTCATAACAGGGAATTCAACCTCTTCCAATTTAGGCGACAATGGCTTTCAGAACACAAATGGCGGATTAACCGATATTGTTTTTGCTGGATATTCCATTGACGGGGCTCGTTATTGGAGCTCGTATTTAGGAGGAAGCGCCGATGAGTCGGTGAGCGATCTTGTAATTAATGCCAATCAGGAAATGTACTTTGCCGGAAGCTCTGCCTCTGCGAACATTGCTGTTGGAGGATACGAAGCCACGAATAACGGTGGCGAAGAAGCCTTCTTCGGGAAGGTAAAGAATTGCAACTACCCGTATCTAACGGTTCACATTACAGGCGATACAATTTTTTGTGATGGCAAATCTGCCATTTTGTGCGCGGGTGGAGCCGATCATTTTCTATGGTCTACAGGAGACACGACTGCAGCGCTTGAAGTAGATGCGCCTATGGTGGTGTATTTAATTGGAACGACTACCCCAGGTTGCAGCACGCGTTCAGACGACTATAATTTTACGGTATTACCTCAGCCAACCATTTCTATTTCGGCAGACGGACCACTAACGTTTTGTGGCAACTCTTCTTTGAATCTTACAGCAACGGGTGGATTAAGTTATGAATGGAATGGCGGAGAACTTACTCCGAGTATTAACGTTACCCAAACAGGAAATTATTCATGCACAGGTGTGAACGAGTTTGGTTGTGAAGGAAGCAGCAATCAGTTAAGTGTTCATGTGAACGATATACCTGAAGTAGCTATGGGACTTTCGACAGACAGCATTTGTATTTCGGCAGACCCAGTGGGTATAGTTGGTTTGCCAATTGGAGGAACGTATGTTGGCGATGGCATTGTAGGAAATACCATTGACCCAGGTTTAGCTGGCGGCGGAGCTCACCAAGTTTATTACACGTATACAGATGCTAACGGATGTTCGAATACATCTGATGTGTTCGATTATTACGTGTTGTTCGAACCGACAGTTCTCTTTCTCTCACAGGATACCGTAATGGCCGGAGATCCGCCGGTAGAGATGACAGGTATTCCAGCGGGTGGGTATTATACAGGATTTGGCGTGAGCGGAAATATGTTTTATCCAGAGTTAGTGGCCCCAGGCTACTACTCCATTACCTACAATTATGTAGACGGAAATGGCTGCACGAACAGAGACACTCAGGTTATTTATGTGTGTTGTGTTGGAATAGATGAAGCCTCTGCCACTGAGCCTAAGCTGTATCCGAATCCGACTGAAGGGTTATTGAATTTCACTTTGGGAACCCATTCTGCCCGTTTATATCGCATTTATGATCTCTCAGGAAGAGTGGTTCAGCAAGAAAATTTATTTGCTGAGCAAAGTTCTCTGAATGTTTCGAATTTAGCGAATGGCCAGTATTTACTGAGGTTTGAAGGCGATGGCGTCTTCACTCCGATTCCATTTTCAGTATCGAAATAAAAAAAATGAATTTTTTTTGAGAAAAGTGTAACCTTTTCTGGTCAGTAGGGGTAAAAGAAGCATAACCTATTTGACTTATGAAAAACGCTATCACAACTTCCATCTTCGCAGCAATTCTTTCTCTTAGCCTTGTGTCTTGTCAGAAAGAATTCTACATGCCTTCATCACCAGTAACCGTAGCAGACACTACTTCAAGTGTTGCAACACCAGCAGAAACTGCACCTACAGCGGTATTGGGTGAAGACGTAGCTAAATTGAACTTCGTGTGGCTTCAGCCAGAGGGTGCTAACGCTAACCTTCAAGGGGTGAAGATTGAAATAGCAGATAAGAGCGGTGAAGTGGTTTTTGCAGCGATAGATGTAATGGCTGCTGGCGACAACATGTTCAAATGGTATCCTGGAATTATTCTTCAAGCAGACGAATATACTTTCACAATGAAATCGGCATCTGGCAATATTTTGAGTGTTGAAACCTTAAATGTGGCAGACGCTTTCCAACAAGACGAATACATTCTTCAAGCAGATGGAGCGAAGTTTTTCCTTCAAATGACTTGGGAGAAGGCATCAGAAATATAAGTTTAGGTTAGTTAGGTATGAGACAACCCCTTCGCTCGAAGGGGTTTTTTCATGAAATAAATAATGCAGTTTGTGTACCTGCATAGGCAGTTTGTGTCTAAATTAGCAAGCCAATGACTCAAGAGGAAGAAATAAAATATTTACGCCAGCGCGTTGCGGAATTGGAGCAATCTTCCGGAACGTCAGAGAAGCTCTTAATTAATCGCGAGGCGAAGTTTAAGGGAATTATCGATAATTTTCGTTTGGGATTATTAGAGGTTGAGCCCAGCGGTATTATTATTCGTGCGAACGAGGCGTTTTGTGAAATGAGTGGTTTTTCTTTAGATGAGTTATTTGGAAAAGACGGTGGTGAATTGTTGCTAGATGAGCAAGAGAAGGAACGCATGAAGGTTCGCAATGCCTCACGCATTGAGGGTGAAGAAGACGTTTATGAACTTCGCGTTTTAAACAAAAAGAAAGAACCCCGTTATTGGCTGGTTAGCGCTGCGCCATTGTTGGGCGATGACGGCAATATACACGGTTCAATTGGCATTCATTGGGACATTACCCATTTAAAAGAAATGGAGTTTGAGCTAATAGAAGCCAAACGTAAAGCAGAAGATTCTTCGAAAGCGAAGGCTATGTTCCTCGCGAATATGAGTCATGAAATTCGCACCCCGCTGAATGGAATTGTTGGAATGGCCGAACAGTTGGCGCAATCGAAGCTCGACGCAGATCAGCGTTATTTCATAGATATTATGCGGTCGGCTTCTTCCACGTTGCTTTCGATTATTAACGACGTGTTAGACATTTCAAAAATTGAATCCGGAAAATTCAGTATCGAGACGACCACATTCAATCTAAACGAAAGTATTCGTCGAACGCTGAGCATTTTTGAAGAAAAAGCGCGGCTTTCAGATATTTCATTGGATATTGAATTGATGGATGATCGCGGAATTATGCACCTCGGCGACCCGCATCGTTTAAGTCAGGTACTCTTCAACATAGTCGGAAATGCTATCAAATTCACCAATTCGGGATACGTTCGAGTAACCTCGAAATTGGAGAGGGGTGAAAACGACATTTGTTGGGTTTCATTCTCGGTTGAAGACACGGGAGTTGGAATGGATATGGCCTATTTGGCGAAGGTCTTCGAAGCGTTTTCACAAGAAGACGCGAGTATAACAAGAAAGTTTGGAGGAAGTGGTTTAGGCCTGAGTATAGCGCGAAGCATTGTTCAGATTATGGGCGGAACCATTCAGATTGAAAGTGAAAAAGGAAAGGGGACGCGGGTAGATATTCGAATTCCAATGAGAATATCGAACGAGAAAACTAAACAAGATATAGTTGAAATGACTGATTTACAGAAATCACTCAAAGGTCTTCGGGTGTTGGCCGTTGAAGACAATGAGTTGAACCGAATGGTATTGCAGGTAATCCTGAAGAAATGTGAAGTAGTCGTATCCATTGCTCATAACGGACAAGAGGCTATTGATTTGATTCAAGAAAAAGAATTTGATATTGTTCTTATGGACGTACAAATGCCTATTCTAGATGGCTTAGAAGCAACAAAATTTATTCGTGAAGATCTGAAATATTCTATTCCAATTATTGGATTAAGCGCAAACGCCATGCGCGAGGAAGTTGAAATTTGCAAGCAGGCTGGAATGAATGATTATTTGGTGAAGCCCTATTCTGAAAGAGCCTTGGTAGAAGTGATGAAGAAATGGAGCAAGGAAGAGGAAACAGCCGATTTGTTGCAAGTAGAATTTTCAAGCGAGCGAGAATTAGATCTTTCCATGCTGAAGCAATATGTGGGCAACGACATTAATGTTTTGAAAGATGTGGTGAATGGTTACCTCGAACACTTGCCCCCTCAATTGGATCGCTTGGAGTTGGCTTTAGTAGGATCAGACTTATTGGCGCTTAGACATGAACTTCATCAACTTAAAGCGAGCATGGAAATTATTGGTGTTCGTCCGGAAGGCTTGTCCTTTGCAGGAATTTCTAACGAGCTGAAAACCGAAGGTCTTTCAACGTTGGCGAAAACAGCCATTAATACGGTTATTGTGAAGGGAAAGGAGGCGATTGTTGGTCTGCGTAAACTTGTGGGGTAACCTAGAAATTATAGCTGTTGAAATCGGAGTGTAATCGATGTTTATAGCTTAATCTTGCAAAGTAATAATTGATCACTTGAAAAGAGGAAAGCGATACATAATTCTTGTCGATGACGAGGCTATCATTCTTAGCGTGTTGTCGCTTCACGTGAAAAGTTTTTTGCCCGAAGGAATTGAGTTGCTTACCGCGAATTCTGGTGAAAGTGCCTTGGAACAAATTATTCCAATAATTGAAAAAAACGGAGAGCTCATTTGTGTAATTAGCGATTACATGATGTATCCCATGCGAGGCAGTGAATTGTTAGGTCGTTTGGAAATTCTATCTCCAGCCAGTAAAAAGATAATGCTAACGGGTCAGGCCGATTTACAGGCCGTTTCAGAGGTTTTAAGTAAGGCGCGTTTGTTTCGATACATTGAAAAACCATGGGAGCCCAAGGATCTGGAACTTACGGTATTGGAAGCGATTCACATGTACGATAACGAGACCGAGTTAGCGAAACGAACCCACGAACTTGAAATTCTGCACAAGGAATTGGAGCAAAAAGTAATCGACAGAACGGCAGAGTTAAATCAGAAAAACGAAGAACTTCGTCAAGGATTACAATACGCGCGATTTGTACAAGAATGCTTCTTACCAAATCACACAGATGCCTGGGATATTTTGCCAAGGCTGCACGTCTTTAGCACTTCCGCAGAAGCCGTTTCCGGAGACTTTTATTGGTACAAAAATTTAGGAGACTCTGTGCTCATTGCGCAAGGCGACTGCACAGGGCATGGTCTCGCGGGAGCCCTGCTGACCGTGCTTGTGAGTGATTTACTTTCTGAAAAAACCAGTCATGTAAATGACACTGTTGAGGTGAAGGAAATTGTGAGTGGAACGGTTTACGATTTAAAGAAAAGATTGAGACGAGACGTTCAATATTCAGACATGGTAGCCGGATTTGATTTAGCCCTAATGCATGTCAATTTGAAAACAGGCGACGCAGAATGGGGAAGCTTGAATTCGAATCTTATGCTGGTGAATGAAAAGAATGAAGTCGAGGTTATTTCAAAATCGAAGGGCTTTCTTCACATCAATTTGGAACAAACCGAGGTTGCCGGAGGGAGCCTAAACATTAGAGGCAAGCGTGTGGTTATGTGTTCAGATGGGTTGTACGATCAGATTGGTGAAGAGTCGAACAAACGACTGCGCATGAATGGTCTAATTCAGTGGATTGAAAGCGGACAAGTCTTTTCAGACGGCAAGTGTGGCATAGACAAATTGTTTCAAGATTGGAAGGGATCGCAAGAGCAAACAGACGACGCAACTTGGGTAAGCTTCGAGCTATAAATTGAATTCGGATAGCTAACTTGTCAAAAGGAGCAACTCCTTTTTGAACACCTCACATTTTTTTGAATCTCCTCAATTACATTTGAACCATGAAGCAGTATCACGAATTGTTGCAACACCTTTTAGACAACGGTGTAAAAAAAGAAGACCGCACGGGCACTGGAACGTACAGTGTTTTCGGACATCAAATGCGGTTCAATTTAGCAGAAGGATTTCCATTAATGACCACCAAAAAGCTTCATACGCGAAGTATTTTTCATGAGTTGTTGTGGTTTCTGAAGGGCGACACAAACATTGCTTATTTAAAAGAAAATGGTGTTTCTATTTGGGACGAATGGGCCGATGAAAATGGAAACCTAGGTCCTGTATACGGCTACCAATGGCGTTCTTGGCCAAATCCAGATGGAACTTCCACCGATCAGATTGTGAACTTGGTAAACGGATTAAAAAACAATCCGAACAGTCGTAGACACATTGTATCTGCTTGGAACCCTTCATTCATAGAACAAATGGCGCTTCCGCCTTGTCACTGTCTGTTTCAATTTTATGTGGCTGAAGGAAAATTGAGTTGCCAATTGTATCAAAGAAGTTGCGATACATTTTTAGGTGTTCCTTTCAACATTGCTTCTTACGCCCTGTTGGTGCACATGATAGCACAAGTGTGCGATTTGGAAGTGGGTGATTTTGTTTGGACAGGTGGCGATGTTCACTTGTATTCAAACCATGTCGATCAAGCAAAATTGCAATTGACTCGCGAGTTTCGTCCTCTTCCAACCTTGAAATTGAATCCGAATGTAAAAGATCTTTTTGCGTTTACCATTGATGATATTTCAATTGAGAATTACGATCCACATCCACATATTAAAGCTGCCGTAGCTGTCTAATGGAAATAGCATTAATAGCCGCCATGGGCTTGAATCGTGAGATTGGAAAAGACAACGACTTAATGTGGCATCTTCCCAATGATATGAAGTTCTTCAAGGATACCACGAAGGGACATCACATTATTATGGGCCGAAAAAATTACGAAAGCATTCCACTTGCTTTTCGTCCATTCAAGAATCGAGTGAACATTGTTTTATCTCGCGATAAAAATTACGACGCTCCAGGTTGTGTGGTGTTCGACGAACTAAGCCGTGCGCTTGGTTTTGCGCGAGAAGGTGGCGAGAGTGAAGTATTCGTCATTGGTGGCGAGCAAATCTATGATTGGGCCCTTCGCGAGGGCTTCGTTCAGCACATTTATCTCACACACATTGAAGCTGAATTCCCTGGCGCTCATGCGCATTTTCCTGCGTTCGACGCTTCATTGTATACGCGGGAATTAATCTTGGAACAGGGCGTGGATGAGAAGCACAAGTTTGCTTTTAAAACGTTTAAGTACACTTTGGTCTAGGTGCTTTGCAAGGTTCTGCGAAAGGTGTTTTGACAAGATGCATTGCAAGGTTCTGCGAAAGTTGCTTTGCAAGGACGCTTCGCGTAGCGACCTTCAATCAGACCTTCCGCAGGACCTTTCGAAGAATCTATTTATTCTTCTTTGATTTCGGTTTTACCAGGTCGAAGCTGTGTTGAACGAGTTCTTTCAACAATTTATCGGGCACGTCGCTGTTCGGAATGACGAGGTTCCAATGTTTTTTACTCGTGTGATAGCCGGGTTGAATGCCGTTGTATTCTTCACGAAGTTCAATGGCGCGTTCGGGGTCGCATTTCAGATTTATTCCTTTTTCGAAATTGTCTAAATTTACCATCGCGAAGATTTTGTTTTCAATTCGAAAAACCAATGCACTTTCGTCGAAGGGCAAATCTGAAGTTACCTCTTCACTAATGGCTTGACACGTTTCGAAAAAATCTTCTATGTTCATCAGTCGTAAGCAGCGCAAGGAACGTGGTTACGTTCTTTCATTCCGCATGCGCGGAAGCCTAAGGTAACCTCGTGTGTATTCAAAGCCGCGTAATGAAGGCGGTTTGCGGTAATGTCGTATGCGTAGGCAATGGTGATATACGGAAGTGCATCGAATTTAACCAAGGCAGAACCGCCATGGCCGCTTCTTCCAGCAAGTCCGACGGATACAATTTTCTTGTATTCTAACATAGCCTGCCCCTCTAACGAAGGCTTGCTTTTTCCAACATAGTTTAACAACAATGCAGGTTTGAACGTAAAGTTGTCGTCTATCTGAATGGCTCTTCCGTACGCTAAGGTATAGTGTCTGCGCATTTGTGTATCTGGCAATCCTTTTACTTTCGGTTGTGTCAGTTGTCTCACCGATAGGCCATAAAAACGATCTTTACGGTACAACCATAAACCGAAGTTTACCACGGGCGCTACAATGGTTCCAAGCGAGTTCGTAGCTGCAGGATCAATGTCAATGTCGGGCATGGTAATTCCACCTAAACCCAACCGATATTGTGTGAACCCTACTCCTATTCCGGAAGACAAAGAATACCCTTTGGTAAGTTTCATGTGGTAAGCGTAGTTGGCAACGAGCGTTGTGCTTCCAAAAGGACCGTAGCTATCGTTTTCCACCATCATTCCAACCCCATGAAAATTGTATCTGCGAAGTCCAAATTTGTTGTGAACCAAAACATATCCGGTTCTGGGTGCACCGGTGAATCCCGCCCATTGCATGCGATACCCTACTCGCGCTTCGAGGCAAGGCGTGCTGCCGGTAACAGCGGGATTGTAGTTTAAATAATTGTAGGTGAAATTCGTGTAGTGCGGAAGCTGCTGGGCTTGCACATTGGAACCGAAGATCCACGAAATTGCTAGGATTGCCAGGATCTTTTTCATCTTAAAATGGAAACGATTCCGACATACGGCGGTATGTACAAGTTGTAAGTATTCAATTCAATGACGTAGTAGTATGCACCGGTTGGTAAGTACTTTCCGTTGTTTGTTCCATCCCACGGTGTTCGATATCCAAGCGATTTAAATACCTGTTGTCCCCAGCGGTCGAAAACGCTTACTACAGCCGCTTCAAATACAGGTCGGTCAATTCCGTTAATGGTCCAAGTATCATCTATGTTGTCGCCATTGGGTGTTAGCGCATTGTAGATATTTAGCGGAGAAAGAATGTGAACGAATATGGGGGCATTCACCGTACAATTACCAATTGTTCCAATAGCAGAAATAGAGATGGTTTGTCCCTCTTCTGTCGGATAAAACGTCATGGTTGAGTCGCTGGTTATTTCATGAAACTCGGGCATTGGATCCCAAGTGTATGTGGTGTTTGAGCCTCCGCCCTGAGCCATAGCTGAAGAAGATTCGCCTAAGACAATTTCAAACGGGTAAGTGCCTGCTGCAATATCTACCACGGTTCCTCCAATGAATAAATCGTATGAACAAATTCCAAAAAGAGGATCGTGATCTGAACCAACTAGAATGACATAATCGTGATCAGGAAGCAATCCTCCTACAAAAAAAACCTGACTCGAATCTGTGGAAAAACAGGGGCTAATGATATTGTATGAAGCCGGTAAGCAGGGGTCTGAGGAAGGAATTAGTTCGGCAACCACAAGCCCCATGGTGTTGTTACCAGAGAAATCATCGCAATCCTGCAGCGTTAAAGCTGCTTCAAGGACACCGTTTGGCGTGGTTCCCGTATGAAAGCTGTAAAAATTTGTCATGGAATAACTGAAACATCCCGTGTTGAATGAGCTTGAAGTCAGTTGGTTTGTAACCACTGGTGCGTCAGCACAAAGTACATTGTTTGATACAGATGCACACGGTTGTGCCATTGCTTGAGCAACAAAGAAAAAAACAGATATGGCTAAAAACAGCTGTTTCATTTGACTATTCAAAAGTAATCATGACCGATCCTTTTTCAACGGCTTGACCAGCATTCACTGAAATGCTTTTAATCACTCCGTCTGTTGGACTCTTAATCACGTTTTCCATTTTCATGGCCTCTAATATTAATAGCGGCTCGTCTTTCTTAATTTCTTTTCCAACTTCAGCACTGATGGAAAGCACGAGGCCAGGCATTGGAGACTTCACTTGTTTAATTTTCGCGCTGTTCGCGGAAGAGAATCCGAGGGAATTCAATAACGCGTCTAACGGCTCTTCTAACCGAACCTCCGTTGTTTTATTGTTAACCTTCAAAACAACTTTCTTCTCTTCCTTGGAAAGAGAAAGAACTTCAACATTAATACTTTTCCCCTTCCACACGAAATGCAGATGAGCCCCATGCTGCAAGAGGTCTAGCGATAACGACTGGTTGTTTAACACAACTGTTTTACTGTTTGTGTTCGAAGAAACTTCGAATGCGGTAGCATTATTTACAGTGGCCTTCATTTCTTATTCGTCTTAACGTACGCGAAGCTAACTAAATTCGCGCAGATGATGGGTGTCTATTTTCATATTCCGTTCTGCAGGCATGCCTGTCATTATTGCGATTTTCATTTTTCAACGAAACTCGATGCGCAAGAAGATTTAGTGGTAGCTATGTTGAAGGAAATGACGCTGAGAAAAGAAGAGTTGTCGCAAAGCAACATAAGCACCGTCTATTTTGGCGGTGGAACCCCTTCCCTGCTTACTGAATCGCAGCTCGGAAGAATGTTGGAATCTTTGGGTGAAGGAATTTCTACGGCGAAGGAAATTACCTTAGAAGCCAATCCGGAAGACCTTACGCCAGAATATTTGCGCATGCTTCAACGCCTGGGTATAAACAGGCTGAGTATTGGGGTGCAATCGTTCTTCAACGAACACCTTGAATACATGAACCGCAAGCACACGGGGGCTCAAGCGGAAGCGGCCATTAAACGGGCACAAGATGTGGGTATCACAAACTTAACAGCCGATTTGATATTCGGAATTCCAATTGCAACGTTTTCGCAGTGGCAGTCGAATGTAGAGCAATTGCTTCAATTAGAAATTCCACACTTCAGTGCTTATGCTCTAACGGTTGAAGAAAAAACAGTTTTTGGTGCTCGTCAGAAAAAAGGAATTTTAGAGCCACAAAAAGACGAAGAAGTTGAAAAGAGTTTTTTGTACTTAGATGAAACGGCCAAGCTTCTGGGTTACGAGCATTACGAACTTTCCAATTATGCGAAGCCAGGTTTTCGTTCTGTGCATAACGGGAACTATTGGAAAGGCATTCCTTATGTGGGTTTCGGCCCTTCGGCCCATTCTTTTTCAGAAGGAAAACGTCGTTGGAACATTTCGAATAATGCGCAATACATTCGTTCGCTTGAATTGAAAAAAGAGTTTTTCGAATGTGAGGAATTGACGGAAGTGGATCGTTGGAACGAACGAACAATGGTCGGACTTCGAACCTGCGAAGGAATTGAATGGAAAGATTTTCCAGATGAATGGAAAAAGGAAAACGAACGAAATTTTTTCAAGTATGTGGAAGGAGGAAATGCAGAACTCGACGATAAAGGGTTTCGATTAACGCCGAAGGGATGGCTCATTTCCGACCACATTATTTCAACATTATTTATTTAATCTTGCAGCATGAAACTAACGCTTGAAAAAGACGGACGACGTTATTCCATTCAAACTGAAAAAGGAATGGATTTGAGCATCTCTCTGAATCCGAATGGACCGCGCGCATGGTATGTAGAGCCCATGCGTATTGAGCCGGTTCGCACGGAACAATTCTTAGGCTCAGTTGCCGAAGGTGGTGCCGTTAATTTTCGAGATGTGTATTTTAATCCGCATGGACACGGAACACACACCGAGAACGTGGGACATATCATTGATACGCATTTCCCTGTTGTGAATAGCATTGGGTCTACGCATTATTTGGCGAAACTTATTTCTGTTGAGTTGAGACAAGGTGTTTCACAAGGTCGTTCCGAAGGTGCTTCGCAAGACCTTCCGCAGGACCTTTCGCAGAATCTTGAAACAGGTGCTTCGCAAGGAGATTGGGTGGTAAGTGAAGAGAGTTTGGAAGGTTTTGATTTGAATGTTGAAGCGCTCATTATTCGTACAAAACCGAATGATCATTCGAAAATGCAGAGACAATATTCGGGAACGAATTTTCCATATTTAACAATAGGAGCCATGCAACGCATTGTTGATGCGGGAGTGCAGCATTTGTTGGTTGATTTGCCCAGTGTGGATCGTGAAGAGGACGGAGGTGCGTTGGCGGCACATCATTTATTTTGGAATGTGCCATCCAACCCGAACTTTCAAAAAACCATTTCAGAATTGGTTTATGTTCCGAATGAAATTGCAGATGGCAGTTATGTTTTGAATTTACAAGTTTCGAATTTTGCGAACGACGCTGCGCCAAGTAGACCTATGCTTTTTGATCTAACGGAAGAATAACGAAGAACGAACTTCCTTTATTCACCTGCGTTCGGAAAGCAACATTGCCGCTCATCTGCGTAACTATACTCTTCACCATAGCCAATCCAAGTCCGCTACCGGTGCTTCGTGTGGTGAAGTTCGGCATGAAAATACGTTTTGAAATTTCTGAAGAAATTCCGCTTCCATTATCGGTAATTTTTATCACAACAGAATTTTTTGAGAAGCGTAATCCAAGCGATATTTTTTTCGGGCGATCCGTTGGAATAGACTGAATGGCGTTCGTGATTAAGTTGTTGAGCACACGAATTACTTGCGTCTTATCTCCGTGAATGAAGGCCGCATCGGCCGCGTTCTGATAAAATGAAATGGTCTGATTTTCATTTTCAAAAGTGGTGAGAACAGACTTAATAATGTCTTGAAGATTCAAGCGTTCATTTTTGGATTGCGGCATTTTCGCGAAGTTTGAAAATTCTTCGGCAATGTGCGAAAGCGTGTCTATTTGATCGGTCATGCTCTGCACGAAATCATTCAAGCGCGTTTGAAATTCTTCCGGATGATCTTGCCAAGAGCGCTGCAAATGCTGCAAGCGCAGTTTCATCGGAGTCAATGGATTTTTAATTTCATGAGCCACTTGCTGCGCCATTTCTCGCCAAGCGGTTTCACGTTCTTGCTGTGCGAGCTTATCTGCGCTGGCTTCCAACTGAAACAACATGCTGTTGTATTCTTGAATAAGTTGTCCAATTTCGTCGTTGCTTTTCCACTTCAACGGCTCGTTTTTTCTTCCGAGTTTTAAGTGATTGATGCTATCGCTCAGGCGACTTAAAGAACGAGTGAAATCACGCGTAATTAAAAAGGCAAGCCCGGCCGCTACAATAAACAGAACAATAAAAGTTTTTCCAATCTCTTGCATGAAGTTCCAAAGCTTCACTTTTTCCACGTCCTTTTTCTCGTAGAGCATTCCCACGAGTGCGAGCGGTTTTCCGTAATCATTGAAAAAGCACCAGTAGGCAAGGTTTTGAGACGGGTGTGTTTCTGAAGGAAGAATGATAGCTTTTGTTTTGGTATCAGAAATAATGCGTCGCGTTAAATCTTCGTTCAGCTGCATGGGAATTTTCAAACTTTCTGCAGTATCAGTATTCATTGAAACGAGATACCTTCCGTTTAAATCATAGATTGTAATAAACAGATCATTAACCTCAGAGAGCTCGCAAACCTTGTCGCCAAGAAGCATGGATATGGAATCTGCATCAATGAATCCACCGTTTTGTAACAACAGGTAATCGAGAGATGCTCGAATGGAATTTTCTTTTTCAGTAATACGTTCTTCGTTGTATGTAATGTCGTGTTCATAGTGATCTAACGTGGCAACAATTCCAGTTGCAACGAATGAGATAACAATAATTGAAAACAACGAAACGTATATGCGGGAGCGTAAGGTCATGGGATTAAAAATCGAAATTATCTGTTTCGTTTGGCTTTGTATTCGCAGGCACAATGCTTAAACCCACGACAATTGGATAAATTTCCGAATGGAAATTATTGGTACTAAAAAGTGGTGTTAGAGATCGCGAAGCGAAAAAAGTTAGATTCTGGTAGCCAACGCGCACGCAGGCTTCAAGGTTAAATCGATTCACGTGAATGTCTTCGCTGTTTTTTCGAATGAGGGTAGCCTCGCTGGTCTTGTGCATTTGGTAGGTGCTGTTGGCATAGCGGTAGCTTTCCTGCACGCCAAATGCAAGATGAACAGTATGTTGGAAGGTGTTCTTACTGTTTATTTCAAACATAAACGGAATGGAAATTGAAAACGAGCGAAGCTGATTTTTAAGATAATCGACACTGTCTAATCGCAGAATGGTTTGATTTCCTGCTGGGAGAAAAGAGAAATTATTTTGAAATCCAATTTGCTGGTAACCCAAAGACAAGCCTGAAAAGAATCCGAATCTGTTTTCAACCAATTGCTTCTTCAACTCAAATAAATTTATTCGAACAGCAAAGGATTGTTGCTGTTTTAACGGAAATTTTTGATTTTGTATGGAAAGCAATCCGAAGTCGATCCCCGAGAAAAAGCACATGTAGCGAATGTATTCTTTGTCGCTATAACTGTTCTTTTCAATGACCTCCATTGGAGGAAGATCGAAATTGTCGATGTTGAATTCCTGAAAGGGCGGTACGCTGTCTTCAGACAGGATTACCTTTAAACTGTCTAATTGACCGAATGCGCAGAGTGCCGCAGAAAAAACACATATTAAAATGAATCGCTTCATGAAAAGAGAATGTGATTCAAATGTAAGCTATCTATCTTTGCACGGCATGAATACAAAAAAGGATTTGCGAGAATTGAGTTCGGAAGAACTAATGTCCGAGTTGAAAACACTTGGGGCACCTTCGTTTCGTGCCAAGCAGATTCGCGAATGGATGTGGCAGCGTGGTGCCGCGAGTATTTCAGACATGCAGAATTTGCCCAAGGATTTACGCGAGGTGCTCGATGGGAAGTATTACTTATCGAAAGCCGTTTTGCACGAACAACAAATAAGTGCAGATAAGACCATAAAATGTGCCTTTAAAGTAGACGGAGATAAGGTGGTGGAAGGGGTTTTAATTCCTTCAACCAAGCGCATGACCGCTTGTATTTCGTCTCAGGTTGGTTGCAGTTTGGCTTGTAAGTTTTGCGCTACGGGTAGATTGAAAATGTTGCGCAACTTAACAGGCGGAGAAATTTTCGATCAGGTGAATTACTTGCGCAACGAAGCGCTTACGCGATACAAGACTCCGCTTACCAATATTGTTTACATGGGCATGGGAGAGCCGTTGCTCAACTACAACAATATGATGCGATCCATTCAATGGATCACCAGTCCGGAAGGACTCGGAATGTCGCCACAGCGCATTACCGTGAGTACCGCGGGAATTGCCAAGATGATCAAAAAGCTTGGCGACGACAAGGTTAAATTTAACCTAGCGCTTTCGCTGCATGCAGCGAACGACGAGAAACGCAGCAGGATTATGGACATTAACGAGTCGAATAATTTAGCTGCCTTATCCGAAGCCTTAAAGTATTTTCATGAAGCAACAGGAACTCGTATTACGTTCGAATACATTATTTTCAAAGACTTCAATGATACCATTCAAGACGCAAAGGAATTGGCTGAATTTTCAAAACAACTTCCAGTTAAAATAAATATTATTGAATACAATCCGATCGACGACGGAGAGTTTCAACAGGCCAGCCCGGAGCGTGTAGATGCTTTCGCGAAATTTTTAGAAAGCAAAAACATGATTGTAAATGTGCGTCGTTCAAGAGGAAAAGATATTGATGCGGCATGCGGACAATTGGCGAACAAGAACAAATTGGTAGATGAACGTGTTTTCAAAAAATAAATAGAATTGAACTTTTAAACTAAATATTTCAACATGAAAAAATTATTCTTTTTAGCAGTGATTGCAACAAGCTTAGCTGCATGTGGCGGCTGGAACGACGAAAAACGTTCGGAAGTGAAATCGGAATGCGCTAAGTCGGTCGGGAATTTATACACCAAAGAAGATGCTGCGAAAATTTGCGATTGCGTTTCTTCGAAGATTACAGAGAAATTTCCAACGGCAGATTACAAGCCTAGCGATATTAACGATCAGACGAAAGAGTGCATTAAAGACGGAAAGTACATTGATATTCTTACGAAGGAATTGGAAGATTCGTTCAATCAAATAGACAACACTGCCGACTCTTTAACGCAAGCCATGGAGGCTCAAATGAACGAGGAAATGAGTAAGACGGCTAAGTAATGAAACCATTCTGCGAAGATTTATTTGGGTACAAGCGCATAAAAACGAGCCCTGTAACCATTGGCGATTTAACCATGGGAGGAAATGCACCCATTCGTGTGCAATCGATGACTACTGCAGACACGATGAATACGGAGGCAACAGTTGCAGAGAGTATTCGTATGATAGAAGCGGGTTGCGAATTGGTACGCATTACTGCCCCAAGTAAAAACGAAGCAGAAAATCTTCGCAACATTCGCGAAGCACTTCACAAGGCGGGTTACCACACTCCGTTGGTTGCCGATATTCACTTCACCCCGAACGCTGCAGAAATTGCAGCGCGCATTGTAGAGAAGGTTCGTGTGAACCCTGGGAATTACGCCGATAAAAAGAAATTTGAAGAGATTGTTTATACCGACGAATCGTATGCTTCAGAATTGAAGCGCATTCGCGAACGATTCATTCCGCTTGTAGAAATTTGTAAGGAGCACGGAACGGCTATGCGCATTGGAACGAACCACGGTTCGCTTTCCGATCGTATTCTTAGTCGATATGGAGATACCCCTGAGGGCATGGTAGAATCTGCCATGGAGTTCATTCGTATTTGTCTCGATTGCGATTACAAGAATTTGGTTATTTCCATGAAAGCTTCTAATCCGCAAGTGATGGTGCAAGCCTATCGTTTGTTGGTTCAAACGCTGTTGGAAGCAGGCGAAGTTTTCCCTTTGCATTTGGGCGTTACAGAAGCGGGTGACGGTGAAGATGGAAGAATTAAATCGGCGATTGGAATAGGAACATTGTTGGAAGACGGCATTGGCGATACCGTTCGTGTTTCATTAACGGAAGCGCCTGAAGCGGAAATGCCAGTAGCGAAATTGTTGGTCGATCGTTACGCGAATCGAACACTTGGATTACACATTCCTGCGGAAGAAATTCCGATTGATTTCTTCTCGTATTCACGAAGACACACGCACGAAGTTTTAAATATCGGAGGGAAGAATGTACCTCGTGTTTTCGCGGATTATTCTAACCGTGAATCGATAACTGCTGCATCTCTTTTCGCTGTTGGTTATGCGTATTCTGTTGATATGGACAAGTGGAATTTGTCCGATTCAGCGTGCGATTATTTGTTTGTTGGAAAGAACACGGTAAATTTCGAAATTCCTGGAACCCTTGGTGTAGCTATGGAGCACGCAACTTGGCTTCAACATAAAAATAGAGACCGCCATTATCCGGTTTTATCTTCGAGCGAATACACCCAGCCGAATGAACGTTCGGGCGAGTTGAATTTTGTTGAAGTAGAATTGGAAGATTTAACTGAAGAATTTTTGGCTGTGTTGAAAGCCGATTCAACGGTTGTGTTGTTGTTGAAGTCTTCGCATGAGTACGCCGTTCAACACAGAAGAACAGCGATTTTCCGATTGATGAATCACGGTGTGACTACTCCGGTTGTTCTTTCTTCAACCTACACCATCGAAGAGGAAGCTTATACGCTTTACTCTTCAACCGATGTGGGAGCCTTGTTGTTAGACGGATTGGGAGACGGTGTACTTATTTCAAACGCTCAATCTTCATTGGCGAAATCGAATGCGATTGCGTTCGGAATTCTTCAGGCCACGCGCACACGCATTTCAAGAACGGAATATATTTCTTGTCCGAGTTGCGGAAGAACGTTGTTCGATCTTCAAGAAACCACAGCGAAGATTCGTTCGCGCACTTCACATTTGAAGGGGGTGAAGATTGGAATTATGGGATGTATTGTGAACGGTCCTGGCGAGATGGCAGATGCCGATTACGGCTATGTTGGAACCGGTGTCGGAAAGATTACACTATACAAAGAAAAGAATGTGGTGAAGAAGAACATTGACGAAGCACAAGCTGTTGATGAGCTTATTTCGTTGATTAAAGAATACGGTGATTGGGTGGAAGCCTGACGCGGAGCGTAGATGCTTCGCAAGGTCCTTTGGAAGGTCTTTCAGAAGGTCCGGTGGAAGGTGGCTACGCGAAGCGTCCTTTCGAAGAACCTTGCAAAGCAACTGCGCCTAAGCCTTAACTTTCACTTCAGATAAAAACCTCCGCGCTACAGCCTTCGCTTCTTCAAGATTCGTGTTACACACTGTAATGTGTCCCATTTTCCGGAAGGGCTTGGTGTCTTCCTTTCCATACAAATGAATGTAAGCTCCTTCGGTGTGAAGGACTTCTTCAATGTTTTCGTAACGCGCTTTTCCTTCAAATCCTTTTTCACCCAAGAGGTTAATCATAACGGCTGGGGTGCGAAGTCCAGTGCTGCCTAAAGGCATGTTCAAGATTGCACGAAGGTGCATACCGTATTGCGAAACGAAGCACGCTTCAATGGTGTGGTGACCGCTGTTGTGCGGACGAGGAGCGATTTCATTCACCAATACGTTTCCGTCTTCCGTAAGGAATAATTCAATGGCCAAGAGACCAACGTGCTCGAGTTTGTTGGCGATGTCGGTTGCGATTTTCTTCGCTTTGTTTTCAATTTCAACGTTCACGTTGGCTGGAGAGAAAATGAATTCCACCAAATTCGCTTCCGGGTTGAATTCCATTTCCACCAAAGGAAAAGTAGCCAGTTCTCCGCTTTCATTTCGAGCAACAATGACCGCTAATTCTTTGACAAACGGAACGAACTCTTCTAGCACACTGGGTGCATTAAATGCCGATTTGAATTCGGCTTCTGTGCGCAAGGGTGTCACGCCTTTCCCGTCGTATCCGCCTTTGCGAAGCTTTTGCATGAACGGACCTTTTTCAATAAAAAGCAAAGCATCTTCTGCGTTGTCGATTAAGTGGAAAGGAGCGGTTGGAATGTTGTTCGCTTTATAAAATTGTTTCTGAAGACCTTTGTCTTGAATGGTGCGAAGGGCGCTTGGTCTAGGGAATACTTTTTTCCCCATGCGCTCAAGTTCTTCAAGCGCTTCAATATTCACGTGTTCAATTTCAATAGTCAGAACATCCACTGTTTTTCCGAAGTCGAGGACGGTTTGGTAATCGTTGAAATTTCCAACTACAAATGAATTTGCAATAGCCGCGCAGGGCGCGTTCGGCGAAGGATCTAAAACTGAAATGTGAATGTTGAAATTGATGGCCTCTTGAATGAGCATACGCCCCAATTGTCCACCACCTAAAATCCCTAATTTGGATGAAAGCTCTACCGTTTGGTTCATTTTCCAAAGATAGAATTTCTTTCGCGTTTATAAATTTACCTGTGTAAATTGCCGTTCATATATTCTTCATCATGAAAAAAGTTTTACTCTTTGTTTTCGCCTTATCAGCGGGCTTGTCACATGCCCAATCGTTAACAGCTATTGAAGGCGTTGAATACGATCCGACTAATCAGATTTTTTTGGTTGGAAATGGAAACAACGTGGTGCGCATGCACAGCAACGCTGTTCCGCAAGGGACGTTGGGTGTGGCGAAGGCCAATTATGGAATGGAAGTGATGAACGGAGTTCTTTTTTCTATTGTTGGAAGCGCCATAAAAGGTTACGATGTAACAACCGGAGCTGAAGTCATGAGCTTGGCTATTTCTGGTGCTACATTTTTAAATGGAATGGCAAGTAACGGAACAGATAAATTGTGGGTGTCTGATTTTTCAGCGAAGAAGATTTATGAAGTGAATGTGGCAGATCTAGCGGCGCCAGCGAGTTCTGTGGTTGTTGCGAATACCACGAGCACTCCGAATGGATTGACTTACGATGCTGCCAACAACCGTTTGGTTATGGTAAGTTGGGGAGCGAATGCACCCATTAAAGCCATTGACCTTTCAACCTACATGTTAACGGTTCTTACCACAACAACCATTGGAAACTGCGACGGTGTTGACCATGATTCTTATGGAAATTATTACGTGAGTTCTTGGTCTCCAAATGCGATAACAAAATTTTCAAACGACTTCACTACAACATCTACCGTAACAGTTACTGGTGGGGTTTCGAGTGCGGCAGACCTTTGTTATGCAGAAGAAATTGATACGCTTGCTATTCCATGTACAGGAAACAACGTGGTGAAATTCGTAGGGTTCAATCCATCGTTTATTGTGGAAGGGAATGCCTCTGAATTTAAAGCTTACGGATATCCAACGGAAGTAAAAGACTTATTCACTGTTGGCTTCGATTTACCTCAAGCCGTGGATGTGAATATTCGCTTATTCGATGTGAATGGAAGATTGGTGAAGGAAGTCGTGAACAGAACGTTTCCGCAAGGAAATAATCAAGTGGTCTTAACCGAGCTGCCTTCTGAAAGCGGAATTTATTTTGTTCAAGTGTGGGCTGGAATGCACCTTTCGGTTGTTTCATTTATTCGCTAATGAGAGCCTTATTGCTTGGGAGTTTTTTGTTGTTGGGGTTGAATGCTTTTGCACAGCCAGATGACTACGTGAACTCGCTTCCGGCTCAGGATAAGCCTGCCGATAAGCTAAGCGATTTAACAGACCGCGAGCGAACGGTAGTTGGCGGCTCATTGGGTTTAGGATTAAGCTCTTCCAACGGATCGGGAATGTTTTACGGGTCTTTGACTCCGCTTGTTGGATATAGACTAACCGAACGCCTTTCGGCAGGCGTCGGATTCAATTACACGTATTACAAATCGCGATTTAGTGAAGAGCAATTTTATGCGGGCATTGCTTGGGCACGATTGGGACTGTTCAACGGACTGTATGCTTGCGCAGAGATAGACCAAGTGAATGCACCTGTGTATTCTGGTCAAGGCGTTTCAAGGGAGACCTTTCCTTTAATATTGGCAGGCGGCGGAATTTCCCAAGGCATTGGCCATGGTTTAGGTTCTTACTTCCAAATCATGTACGACTTCACCGAAGAAGTTCGTTCGCCATACGGTCCGATAATTGTTCGCGGAGGATTGCTTATTCCCTTGAGTCCAAGGAAATAATTACATACCCAATTTCGCAGCAATTTCTTTTGGAAGCGCGTCTTTGTGTACGATCATACAAACCGTTTTGTAACGGAAGTAAGGAGCAGAAACATAAAGGAATCCGCCATTGGGAAGGCCTTCAGCACCCCAAGAGTTTTTCACCAAATAATATGAATTGCCCTTGTCGTCTTTCGCAGTTCCTGTAATGTGCATGAGGTGATCGTCTGTTGTCTCGTAGTTATCGAATGCGGCTTGTCTTTTAGCTTGATCGATTTTAGGCTCGCTTTGAAATGACTCAACAAACGCGAAACCTTTTCTTGCATCGAATGTTTTTTCGCTAACGTCGGCATCCCAAGCCACGGTATAACCCTTGCTTAAAGCGAAATCTGCCACACGTTGAAACTCGTCGAGCGGAAGGTTGTAATAAGATTTTTTAGACCAGTTGTCTGGAACTTCCAACACGAATGAAGAATAGAAAGGGTGGTGGGTGAATGAAGTCAAGCACACATATTCTTTCGCATTAATCTTCATGGCATCGCGGAATGAAGCGGGGGTATAGGTTGCACCGTTGTATTTGAATTCAGTAGGAACTGTTCCGATTTCATTGTCTAAAATTCCGACTACACTTTCTTGGTATCCGTTAGGTGACGATTTCACAGCGTCGTTTACCAAATCGTTTAGTTTCAGATCGAGTGTCTCGTGATCATAGGTTGTTGCTCCGTTTACAAATCCTGAATACGCATCTTCGGGAACAATGCCATATTCTTCAATGATTGAAAGAACATCGTGACTCAATCCGCCCGGACCAAATTGTTGTTTCCCTTGAAAGCGAACATAGCTCTCGGCTTTCTTCGGATAGGTCATGCGCACATTGTACATTTCAGAAAGATCAACGGCTTTGTTTCCTTTGCGAATAATTTCAGATTCTATAAAGGAAGTCGTTGCGAAGCTCCAGCAAGTTCCTGTCTTGCATTGGTTTTCTATGTTACCGTGAGCGTTGTCTTTTAGAACGGTGAATTGTTGTGCAGACACACTGAAAGAGGTTGCTGCAAGGAAGAACGAAAAAAGAATTGATTTTTTCACGACAAATAATTTTTGGAAAGTTAAGGAGATTGTCATCTTTGTAAAAACAAAAACGCATGAAAAAAATTGCAGTGGTATGTGGCGGTTATAGTGGCGAGGCTGTTGTTTCTATGCGCAGTGCGAAGATGGTTATGGAAAACATGGACCGCACGAAGTATACGCCCACGCAGATTGTGGTGGAAGAAAAGCGTTGGTATGCGTTGGTGAATGAAGTTGAAATTCCTGTCGATAGAAATGATTTTTCTGTGGTTATTGAAGGAACAAAGGTCACGTTCGACGCGGTGTTCATGATGGTTCACGGAACGCCTGGTGAGAACGGATTGTTGCAAGGATATTTCGATACGATTGGAATGAAGTACACCACGGGCGATGTGTTGAACATGGCCTTAACCTTTAATAAGAAAGCTACAACGCGCACGTTAGGCGCAATGGGTTATCGCGTTGCTCGATCAATTGTTGTTCGAAAAGAAGAAGTTATTACAGCGGAAGAAGTTGTTGCGAAAGTAGGATTGCCTTGTTTCGTGAAACCGAATTGTGGCGGAAGTTCAATAGGCACTTCTCGTGTGAACAACATGGGTGATGTGATGGATGCCATTTCTCGCGCTAGAAATGAAGACGAAGACATTATTGTTGAAGAGTTTATTTCTGGAAGGGAAGTAACCTGTGGCGTTATTGTATTGAATGGAAAAGTAACGGCGTTGCCCATTACCGAATTGGTGTGCGAAGGTGAATTTTTCGATTATGCCGCGAAGTACGAAGGCAAGGCTCAGGAAATAACACCGGCGCCAATCAGTGAGTTTCATTACGCGCGGGTTCAAGAATTGGCTGCTCGTATTTACACCGATTTGAATTGCGGAGGAATGATACGTGTAGACTTCCTACTTCCCGACGAAGAGCCGTGTGTGATAGAAGTGAACACCGTTCCCGGCATGACGGCCAAGAGCCTCGTGCCGATGGCGGCACGGGCCGCCGGCATCGATTTCGAGGAACTCTGCTGGCGCGTGCTCGAGACGTCGTTTTCGCGTGAGCGGATTGTCCAGAGCATGGAGGCCTGATGTCGCTGAATCC